>JANLFY010000022.1:0-225 GCA_024653485.1 Bacillota bacterium
GTTGGTGAGGTAACGGCTCACCAACTAGCTAATGGGACGCGGGCCCATCCTATAGCGGGTCTCCCCTTTCCTCGTAAAACCATGCGACCCTACGAGCTCATCCGGTATTAGCAGGCCTTTCGACCTGTTATCCCAGTCTATAGGGCAGGTTGCCCACGCGTTACTCACCCGTCCGCCGCTAGGATAACTCAGTAGCAAGCTACCTCGCTACCCCCGCTCGACTTG
>JANLFY010000022.1:235-36908 GCA_024653485.1 Bacillota bacterium
CCAGCGTTCGTCCTGAGCCAGGATCAAACTCTCCGTAAAATACCGAAGAGCTATCTCTAGCTCCCTCACACAAGCTCCAAAGACTTACCGCAACCTTACCATATCTCACTGTTTAGTTTTCAAGGAGCACCCTTCCGAGTCGCGGAACCCCGTACCATCTGGGTTTTCCGCTCACGAAAGCCGCCTCGTTCCGGGCGGCAGTTGTAAATATACCACCTGGAGCAAAACCGTGCAACCTGTAATTCGGTCATGTACGCCGATGTACGTCCATGAGTGTCAGTGGATCTCTGCAATGCGAACTCGCTCGCATCGATACGAGCGATTACGCACTGCATCATGTCTCGTTCACGCCGCCATGATGTTCGTCATACTGTACCAAGTATATGCTCAATCCCCCGAAAAGAAACCGTCGCATGATCTTCCCGGAGTGGAAAGCCCTTCCGCTTCTCGGCATGCGATTCAAATCCGGCCGAGCACAATGTACTTCAGCGCGATTATGAGCGCGAGCCCCGGTAGTCCCAGAAGTCCGACCGCAAGAGCGGTCGCCGGATTGATGGCGACTGAGATACCGAAGACGCCTCCCACGAGGTTCACAAGCCACAACACTATCCCGCCCACCACCGCGCTGTACGCGAGCCGAATGACGAGCTTCAGAGGGACGTAAAGAATGTAAGCCACCACGTACACCACAAAGAGCGCGAGAGCGTAGGCCGCGATAGTAGCCACGTGCATCTCACGAGGTCCCTCCTCCCTCTGTCCGAGTCCAGACGGAAAGGGCGTCCCCTTCTCTTCAATTCATATGCCTCAGTGGGTCTGGGAATGCGCGGTCGAAGCGCTTTCCTCGCGGGCCTTCTTCAGAAGGTAAACATACTTTCGCTCTGCGGCTCTCAGTGAGAAGGTGGCATAATCGATCAGCTCAGGTTCCACGACTTGATCGAAGTAGGATACGGCGCGAAGCCATTCCCTGCGCGCATCCTCGACAGCCTGTTCCACAGTGGGAACACACGAAGGCTCGCGCCCTTCCCCCTCACGGCGTAACGCCTGAGCCCACGCCCGCAGCCGCGCTCGTCCCCGGTCGAGCGCCGACGCGGCCCCACTCATTCCTCCGCCGAAGAGCTCCCGGGCTCTCGACAGAACGCACGCGACCAAGCTAGCCGCGCATCTGCGAACGAGGGTCTGAACCGAGGCGATCCCCACGCCGCCGATGCCACCATCATCGCCCAAGGTCCTTGCCACACTGGTCCCTCCAGACCGCCCCTTCTGGAACTGCTGTCCTCGGGATACAGTATGGTTCCGGCATCGGACGATTATGCCTGGCGGAACCCGGGACCGCGCCTGGCACTGCCGGCCCGCACGCGGGCGGGCAGTGCTCTTACATCTCCCGCCGCCCTTCGAGGGCCCTCGTGAGAGTCACCTCGTCCGCGTATTCCAGATCGCCCCCTACCGGGAGCCCGTGGGCTATGCGGGTCACCTTGACGCCAAGAGGCTTTATCAGCCTCGCGATATACATGGCGGTCGCCTCGCCCTCGATGTTCGGGTCCGTTGCGAGAATGACCTCCCTCACCACTCCATCCTTCAGGCGGTCCAAGAGCTCTCTCGCTCGTATGTCATCGGGGCCGATCCCGTCCACCGGTGATATTGCCCCACCGAGGACGTGGTACAGCCCTTTGAACTCTCCCGTCCGCTCCAGGGCCATCACGTCCTTGGGCTCCTCCACCACGGCTATGAGCGAACGGTCGCGGACCGGGTCCGAGCACGTCGGACACGGGTCCGCCTCGGTGAGATTGCCACAGACGGAGCAGTGCAGTATACGGTCCTTCGCCTCGAGAAGCGCCTGAGAGAGCCGCGCCACGTCCTCGCGAGGGGTCTTGAGGATGTGGAACGCCAGACGCTGAGCAGTTTTCGGGCCTATGCCCGGAAGACGCGTGAACTGATCGATCAGCTTTGCTAGGGGTGCAGCGTATCGAACCATCAACATGCTCCCTTCGGGCAATTCAGATCATGGACGGAAGCCCAGGCAGGCCCATACTTCCTGCGACTTTGCCCATCTCGCTAGCAGCGAGCTCGTGGGCTTTTCGCAGCGCCTCGTTCACGGCCGCCAGAATGAGATCTTGAAGCATCTCGACGTCGTTCGGGTCGACGGCCTCAGGGGATATCTCTATGGAGACAACCTCCTGGTGACCGTTGGCCGTCACCTTCACCACGCCGCCGCCCGCCGTGCCCTGGACGGTCATGCTCTTGAGCTCCTCCTGGACACGCATTATGTCAGCCTGCATCTTCTGGATTTGCTTCATCATCTTGCCCATGTTCATGTTGTTGAAGCTCACCCGACATCCCCCCGACGTCTATACTATATCAAACCTGCGTCGCGTCAGACCCGTGGGTGTTCACACATCAATCTTGAAAACTTTGCCACCGAAAACCGACACGGCCGCCTTGACAGCAGGGTGATCCATGATGGCCGCCTTTGCCCTCGCGAGGCTCTCGGCGAACTCCCCCTCATCTCCTTCCGACGTGTCCGTCCCTTCACCGTTCCCGTTTCCGTTGCCGCTGCCGTCTGCATTCCCGGTCCCCTTCTCACGGTCGCCGGGACGAGTCTCGCTCGCGGACACCTCGCTCGTCGGGGCGCTGGTACCCTCTCGGGTGGGCGTGGCTCCGGACCCCCAGTGGCGGGCGGGCGCCTCCCCTGCCCTCGCGACCGGCGGCGTGCCGGCCCCTCTTGCCGCCTCGCCCGGCCCAGCCCGCTCAGCCCGCCCAGCCGGCCCAGCCGGCCCAGCCGGCCCAGCCGGCCCAGCCGGCTCGTCCGTCGCCTCCAGCTCGTCCGTCTCGGCCAACTCTGCCGACTCCGCCGGCGCAGGCTCTTCCGCATCTGGCCACGGCACTTCCTCGAACGGCACGGACGGCCCCACTGGCGCGCCTTTCTCGCTCGTGCGGGGCGCAACGACGCACTTCACCACGAGGTCCACCCCCAACACGGCCTTCAAGGCCTGTTGGACGACTGTTCTGTAGCGCGGGCAAGATGCCTGGTCCCTGTGGAGCTCCGTCTGGCAAGCGACTGCGAGCTCGTTTCCGGCGAGGCTCGCGGGGATCGTCTTGTCATAAAAGGCAAGGACGGGCCCCTTCCCGTTGAGGGCGCCAAGCACGTCGTTCCATCTCGCCCGAACCTGCTCCAGCGTAACGGACGTCTGAGCTGTAGAAGGCTGCTTCTCCCCGGTCGCACGACCGTGCGCGGGCTCGGCCGCCCGCGTAGGCTCGGGCGGAGGCGCAGAGACTGGTCCGGACGCAGGCGCCGACCTGCTCTTGGAGTCCGGTCCCGTTAGGGATTCCGGCGCGACCTGGATGGATTGCGATGAAGTTGACTGTGACGGCACTGGGGCCTCGCCCGGTCTTGCCAGCTTGATCGTGGCCACCTCGAGAGTGAGCAACGGTGCCGCCGAGTAGCGCATGTCTCCCTCGACCGCGCCGAGCACGTCCAGGGCTCGAAAGATGTCTTCCGGCAAGAGACGTGCCGCCTGGCTTTTGAGATCCTCCACGACCCCCTCGGGCGCGTCCACCAGCTCGGTCTTGAGGCCGCACGTCCGCAACACGAGCAGGTTCCTGAAGTGCTCGATGAGGTCGCGCACGAACTGCGCGGGGTCGCGCCCACTTTCCACGATGTCGCGCACCAAGGTTAGCGCTGCCGCGAGATCATGGCGAATGATCGCATCGCAGAAACCCGCAACTTTGCGGAACCCCGCCACCCCGATGGCGGCCACGGCGTCATCATAAGTCACCGCCCCGCCCGTGTACGCCACGCACTGCTCGAGGAGGCCGAGGGCATCGCGTGCCGCGCCTTGGGCCGAGGAAGCGATGAGCCTCACCGCGTCCTCGGAAATCTGGATGCCTTCGGAAGCCGCTACCGCCGAAACGCGCGACGCGAGTTCACGGTTGGTGAGACGCCTGAAGTCGAAGCGCTGGCAACGCGAAAGAATGGTCGGAAGCACCTTGTGCGGCTCCGTTGTGGCAAGCACGAACACCACCCGAGAGGGAGGCTCCTCCAAGGTCTTGAGGAGGGCGTTGAACGCCTCCTGAGTAAGCATGTGCACCTCGTCGATGATGTAGACCTTGTACCTCTCTTCGACCGGAGCGAACTTCACCTTCTCGCGGAGATCTCGGATTTCGTCGATGCCCCGGTTCGACGCGGCGTCTATCTCCACCACATCCATGGACCGCCCTTCCTTGATGCGGGCGCATGCGTCACAGCGGCCGCATGGGTCGGGCGTGGGACCGTTCTGGCAGTTCAGTGCCTTGGCGAGCAGTTTCGCGACGCTCGTCTTTCCGGTTCCTCTGGGACCGCAGAAAAGGTAGGCGTGGGACACGCGCCCCGCGGCCACGGCATTTCGCAGGGTGCGCGTGACATGCTCCTGTCCCACGACCTCGGCGAATGTCTGAGGCCTCCACCTCCTGTACATCGAGACGTACGTCACCGCTCCTCACCCCTCGCGAGTGCTCTCGACATCCGGACTGTGCACGTACGGGCTCTGCTTGCGCAGGTTATGTAGTTCTGGCCCAAGGCGCGGATTCCTGCCCAAAGAGCGCCGCCTCTATTGGCCTTGTCATCTTAGCAATGCCACGAACGGGACAAAAAAAGCCGGCGCGCCGACACTCGGCCCGCACGGCGACTAGGCTTCGACACGCGTCAGCCAATCAACGGTCGTGCACCCACTGTCGAACGTCTCTCCCAGGCGGTAACCTGCCAGCCGGCTCCGACCAGGCACCCCCGCGGCACACGGAACATTCTGCTTACCGCTGCTACCTCCCGGTCCTGACGGGGTTCACAGACATCCGTTGCGCGGGACCCAGCCATCTTCGCTACTTAACAGGGCCAGGCCCCAAAAAAGAACGCCCTCGAGTGGGAATTCGACCCCGCTATAGCGGGTTGCGGGTTCAGGGCACCGCTACCTCCCCGTCTAGCACGACCAAACTCTCTGTCACTCTGACCCATGGCCTGACGGCCTATCAGAAGGCCTACCAGAACAATATGGCGGAGAGGGCGGGATTCGAACCCGCGAGGCAGAGGACTTCTGCCTACCCGCTCTCCAGGCGGGCGCCTTAGACCAACTCAGCCACCTCTCCGCAAAGGCTGGCGGAGAGAGTGAGATTCGAACTCACGGGGCAGGGGCTACCCGCCCACTCGCTTTCGAGGCGAGCGCTTTAGACCACTCAGCCATCTCTCCGCGCTGTCCGTCGCTTCCACGACGGTGATCATCATGCCGCCGGTCGTGCGGCACGACGGCAATTAAGCAAGCGTATTCGGTTGTGATCAGGTGTGATCCGGCGGTAATCCCCGCCGGAAGCCTCGATGGACCGCCACTTGCCTGACTGGATTGCCAGACTGGCTAGACTACCAAACTGCCATCCGTACGGGTCGTGCGTGCGCCTTGGACGCACACCATGCAGCGAATCAACCAGATAACCACGCGACGTGGGCAGCCGCCGTCTGTCTGAGCCCACACTACGAGCTGCGGAGGTCCGTGAAGAACTGCTGCAGCAGCGCAGAACACTCCTCTTGGAGAACCCCGCTCGTGACCTCCAAGCGGTGGTTCAGCGCTTCATGCCGCACCAAGTCCGTCACCGAGCCAGCAGCGCCAGCCTTGGGGTCGGGCGTGCCGTACACCAATCGCTCGACCCGTGCCAGGACCAGGGCTCCTGCGCACATAGCGCAAGGCTCAAGCGTCACATACATCGTCGCGCCGAGAAGCCGCCACGACTTGAGTCGCGAAGCCGCCTCTCTTATGGCCAGCATCTCAGCATGAGCTGTCGGGTCCTGGAGCTCTTCCTTGCGATTGTGTGCCCTGGCCACGATCTGGCCGTCGGCCACTATGATCGCTCCCACGGGAACCTCGCCCTTCAAGTAGGCCTTCTTAGCCTCCAAGAGAGCCCTTCTCATGAACAATTCATCGTCCATGGGGCGCGACCACTCACCTAACTTAGTATGATAACATTCTCTCTAGTACCCGGCAAGACCCCTCAGCCTCTGAGCCTCTGGAGCTCCTGACGCCCCTGCAGCCTCTGACGCCTCCGCAGCCTCTAGCGTCTGAGACGCCTTCAGCACGCCCTGGTGCTCCTTCGTTCCGCGACGCCCCGAGCCGAGGCAGGCCTCGCAGGCCTGCGTGAGAGCTGGCCTACCCAGGTAGAACCGGGTGATCGCCTCGTCAAGCCTCCTGCTGCGTGCGAGGACCTCCTCGGAAGTCAAGTTGCCACGTTTCGCCTCGACGGCTTCAAGAAGGTCTTGGCGCAGACACTCTATCTGCGCCCGAAGACATCGGGCATCAACATCAGCCGCCACCGAATTCACTCCTATGGGTTTGAGCGGGGAATTGGGAAATGAAATGGTGGCCCCGACACGAGTCGAACGTGCGACACGCGGTTTAGGAAACCGCTGCTCTATCCACTGAGCTACGGGGCCACCTAAGCCTTGAGACTTGCGCTCTTGCGCCTCATAGCCCGCCCTGGCGCTCGCGCGAAGACTTAACTGTCAAACTGTGCTACGTCCCCGTGGCGGCTTAGCCAACCAAGGGCTTTCGCTTTCACGTTGGTTATACCATAGAGACGCGTCACCTGTCAAGGGCGCCAGGCCGCTGGGCCGCCGGCGCGTGTCGGCTAGAGTCTGGCGGCCGTCCGGAGGCTCTGACAACCGCCGAAGCGTGAGTGCCCGCACAAGGCGCAGCCCGCTCGCCACGACGTTCCCACAGATGTTCCCATAGATGCACGACAGTTGCACGACGCGGAGGTCGCGCTACCCTTGAATCCCCCGCTTAGTTGTGGTATCATACATCGCAGGGCAAGCAAGCTGAAGCAGCGAGCTAGCCAAGAGAAAACACGCACATACTACGTTTCGCGCGCCTGTAGCTCAGCGGATTAGAGCATCTGACTACGGATCAGAGGGTCGGGGGTTCGAGTCCCTCCAGGCGCGCCATAGTTTAGCTGGGGTTTTGCAGATTGGCAACACTCCGGCTTTGCTTGTTTGCCAATCCCTTGCCAATCTCCCTGAAGAATACCCGCTAGAAGCCTCTTCATCTCGACCCGTCTCCATCCCGTCCGAAGAGCAACTCCTCGAGCTTGCTCGCAGCCTACTCCTGCATCGTCGGAAGAACTGGAGTTGATCCGGTTTCGTGGACACTCCAGGGCTACGCGACGGACTGTTTGGCTTCCTTGTGATTTCTCTCTGTGATCGCCCACCTCCTTTCGTACTCCGCAGGACTTAGATATCCGAGGGTCGAGTGCCGACGCTTCCGGTTGTAAAACCCCTCGACGTATTCGAAGATGGCCGAGGCTAGCGCCTGACGGCTTGGCCAGCTGCGCCGGTCGAGTAGTTCAGTCTTGAGCGTGGCAAGGAAGCTCTCAGCTACCGCGTTATCCAGGGCGTCTCCCACCGTGCCCATGGAACCTAGGATGCCCGCCTCTTTGAGCGTTCGACCAAAGGCCACAGCGGTGTATTGCGCGCCGTGATCGGAGTGGTGAACGAGTCCAGGACCGGGTCTACGGTTCCACACGGCCATGTTCACCGCATCTATCGCTAGCTCCGCGAGCGGGCGGTTACCCATCGACCAACCCACTACCATTCGAGAAAACCCGTCGATTACAACCGCCAGGTACAGTTTCCCCTCTAGTGTGTTCTGTCATATCAGCTACCCATAGACGGTTAGGAGCCCCTGTGTGAAATCTCGCTTCACCAGGTCCGGCAAAGGCTCCTTGGCCGGATTGCGGCGTGTTATACCCCGCAGCCGACGACGATGGACGCCTACCCGGATCAGGCCCACCGAGTCTTCCCCCACTCTTGTTGACAGCTGCGTGGCCCGCTGGTAAGATGATACTGCGACAATCGTATATTACGATCATAGGAGTGTTGGACCATGCCTGCGCAGCCTAACCTGGAGCAGTACACCAATAGATTGAACGAGCTGATTCTCACCATCGGCCAACGCCTACTGCGTTTCTTCGCCTCGAAGAGCTCTGACTTCACGCTTAGGGAGATGTTCGTCCTCGAGCTGCTCGGCAGCCGCGAATCGCCCGCCACCATGTCCGAGCTTGCGTCCGCGCTGGCCGTGCCGCTCACCACCATGAGCAGCCTGGTCAACCGCATGGTCCATAAAGGCTACCTTGAACGGTACAGGACCGAGGAAGACCGCCGGATAGTCCTCGTCCGCCTGTCGCCCGCCGGTCGCGCAGTGTTCGACCAGCACCGGCGCGATTACGTCCGCTCGGTCAGCGAGGTCCTGGGGACGCTCAGCAGCGATGACCAGCAAAAGCTCCTCGGTCTCATCGGCGACGTGCTGACCGCCATGTCGGGCGGACCCTCCGGCCGCGGCGGACGGTCATGATAGCCCCGCGGCAGCCACGTCGGGATCGGAGTCCAGGCCCTGAATGCCTGGGTGGGAGGAACAAGACCATGATGGCCGTGACTGGGGCTACAGGCCATATCGGGAATGTTCTTGTACGGAAGCTGCTTGAAAGAGGCGATAGGGTGAGGGCTCTCGTGCCGCCCTTCGATGACACGACGCCCCTTTGCGGGCTGGAAGTGGAGCAGGTCGAGGGCGACGTCCTCGACCTGGATACCCTGCGCCGGGCTTTCGATGGGTGCGATACGGTGTTTCATCTCGCCGGGGTGATCTCCATCGCCTCCGGCAAGTCCGACTTACTGAACAGGGTCAACGTGCACGGCACGAGGAACGTCGTCGAGGCGTGCCTTGGGGTCGGCATTAAGCGACTCGTGTACACGAGCTCCATCCACGCGATAGTCGAGCCGCCCTGCGGGACGGTGATAGACGAGACCTGCGGCTTCAACCCCGACGTGATGCGCTGGGATTACGACAGGTCCAAGGCCAGGGCGACGTTGGAGGTCCTCAAGGCGAGCGCGAGGGGCCTCGACGCGGTGGTCGTGTGTCCGACCGGAGTAACAGGGCCGTACGATTCTAGGGTGTCTGAGGTGGGCCAGCTGATCGTGGACTATGCAAGGCGAAAGATGAAGGCGTACATGGACGGCGCCTACGACTTCGTCGATGTGCGGGACGTCGCCGCGGGCCACATCCTCGCGGCCGAGAAGGGAAGGCCGGGCGAGACCTACATCCTGTCGGGGGAGAGGATAACCGTGTCGGGCCTCATGAGCCTCCTCGAAGAGGTAACGGGTATGCCTCGGCCGCGGCTCAAGCTGCCGAACTGGGTCACGGACCTGGGCGGCGCGCTCGCCCCGGTCTATTCGTTCGTCACTCGTCGGCGGCCGCTCGTGACCACGTACTCCCTGCGTGTGCTGCGGGGGAACTCCGTCGTAAGCAGCGCGAAAGCCCGGAGGGAACTGGGCTACACGTCCCGCCCGCTGCGCGAGTCCATCGAAGATGCTTTCAGGTGGCTCAGGGATAACCACAAGCTGTGATTGGTAATGAATTGGAAGATTGCCTGTGTGTTCTTGACGTGCGCGGTCCTTTGTGAACCGTTGACTAGAGTAGAGCCGCTTTGATAGAGTGAACCTGCCAGGACGACGTCTTTGGCAGGACGGCGGGTGAGACGCGAATGGTCTCGGATATGGCCGCAAAGGAGTTCATTGCATCAGTGACTAGGGTTCTAGTGACCAGGGCGCGGCCAGAGAGGGTGTACCTAATCGGCTCGTTCGCCCGCGGCCAGGAAGACTGCGACAGCGACATTGACCTCTTGGTTGTCAAGGACACTGACCTTCCGCGCCACAAGCGAGCACGAGAGTTGCGCAAGATGATTGCCCCCTACAAGTATCCGCTGGACTTGCTGGTGTATTCCCGCGACGAATTCGAAAAGGAAAAGGACGTCGCCGGCACTCTTGCCTACCAGGCCGTCAGAGAGGGAATCCTCCTCTATGGATGAGGAAACGAGGACGTATGTATCGTCTGCTTCCATTGTCAGCAGTGCGCAGAGAAGTATTTGAAGGGCCTACTGCTGCTGCTTAACACAGAGTACCGCAGAAGCCACGACCTTGTGTATCTTGTCAGTCTCCTCAACGATCAGTCCCTCGTGGACGCGCTCGTCGAACGGGCACGCCAATCCCTGGAGGCGCTGGGGCTTGCCCAGGCCGCTGCAGTGCTGGAGAGCCGTCTTGAGACAGCCGCCGCGCGAGAGATAACCTACGCCGACTCCCTAGTGGGGGCATTATCCTCACTTCCAACAGGAGCTTCGGCGACTGGGGCCAGATCGTCGGGGACACGGTGATTGCAACAGCCACCCTGGATAGGCTCCTGCACCACTCTGTGGCGGTTAATATCCGAGACGAGTCCTATCGGCTGCGGGAAAGGAAGCGAGCAGGCCTTCTAGTGCCCTACTCGCCTGCCCTGGCGCACGAGGGACAGCCGCGATAGAACGAGGGCGAAAGTGCCATCGAATGGATGCCGGCCAACAGCTTGGCGGTCCCTGGCTGCTTCATCCCAACGACCATCAGGGAGGTGGTGAGTCGCTCTAGCAACCCGAGAAGGGGAGTTTTCGACCGGCCCGATCGGGGGAATTCCAGAACGGCCTTGACATGACAGTCACTTGATTGTGTTGGAGGCTCTTGGGGGCTGCAGGAGCCAGTCTGTCTCCCCCGCCTGTCTGTCGGAGTCCATCAAGTCGAGCACAGTCAGGACGCCCGGCAGATGCAGGGTAACGGGGACGCAAGCACGCAAACGAGACCGTGCTCTGCGTTCGATATCTGACGGTCTGGTGGAGGTAGGAAGACAGTGGCTGGACGCTTTGGGGCCCGGCATTCTCACGAGGGTCCAATCAGCGTCCGCCTCTATGGACGCGCCGCCTTCTCTTGAGACCGGCGCCCTTGACTGACTCTCGCCTTGCCCCACCTTGCCCGCTCTCGTCCGGAGCCTCACCACCCACCTTCAAGCGCGCGGTCTCCGGCGCTCCAGCGGCCGGAGGGCGTGATCCGAGAAGCTGTGTCAAGCCCTCGCGCAGCTCGAGCGGAATAACCGCGACCTTGTGACGGTGCCCGTCGATGACAGCCCGCCCAATGAACAGCAAGGCCTTGAGGCGAAGCCTTCCGAGGGTGGACTTAGGCGGGGTCTCTTCCCACCAAAACCCATCGTCCTCCATGGAGCCGAACCGCCGAGTGAGGGCCGAGACACTGGCCCACCCTCCTTCATTGAGGACAAAGCGGAGGACTGCTCTTTCGTCTTCCTCCAGATTCGACGCGACTTTCTCCAAGTGGCGCAGATTGACCAGGCATCGCACGAGTGTTTCCGCGCGCTCTTGCCTGCGCCCAGTAGACTCGGGATCGATTCCGTGCGCTTTGCAAGCAGCGGAAACCCATCCTGCCGGCACTGTTCGTACGGCCTGAGACAGTCTTGTGTTTAGCGATATAGGCTTGTCCTCCTGGTCTTCGCGCAAAGCCTCTGCAACAGCCGTCACGACCTCGCTCGGCCTGACTGTCAAGCGCTCGAGGTGAGCTATCTCGTCATCAAGGAGCGAGAGCTTGTCGCGGAAGTCGTTGGTTGCAAGGCGGCGATCTATCTGGTCAGCGCATTTCCTGGCACTCCTCGGATCGCCACGTTGTATGTAAAGCCCGGCGAGGTTGAAAAGCACCACGGGATCGCTCGGCGCGATATCCCTCAGAGTAAGGAGGAGCCCCTCGGCGTCATCCAGCTGGTCCTTCATTCTCAGAAGATTGGCCAACACTAACATGGCAGGCGGGTAAAAGTCGCCGTGCCCGAGTAGAGGTTGCAGCTTCTCAATGGCCTCATCGATCTCGCCCGCACTACGGAGACGCGTTGCCTCCTTCATCAGCGCCTCGATACTCTCGTCCGGCTCCTCGACGACCTTGGAAGTGCGGATGACCAGGTACCTTGGCTTGCCGTCCACCACCGCCTCGATGGACTCACCTTCTTCGTGAATACCCAGTTCCACAAGGGCCCGCGCAGCAGCCATTTTCATTTCGTAGCAAATCCCAGCGGGCGCTGCGAGAATCCGTCTCGCTAAATCCAGCCCCCAATCGCCCCCGTGTTGAATGATGAGCCTGAGCTGGGCTGCTGCAAGGCGCTTTTCCTCGTAATCAGATGGATCGAGGATGCTCGCAAACGCGAGCATGCGAGACCAGCCCTGCAGCGCCAGTCTTCGAAGGCCCTCAGCCGTCTTGTGTCCCTTGATATCACCCAGCAACGGGACATGGTACTCAAGGGGAAATGGCGGCACGATGCCCGCGTCCACGGCGCTGGCCACCGTGACGTACTCATCCGCTACATCCCATCCCATCCGCGCCACTGCCTTCCACAACGACGCAGCCTGCGAAAACCGGCCGAGATTGAAAGCGGCAACGCCGGCCAGGAACCAATCCTCGGGATTGACGTGATGTCTCTCCCATTTGCGATACAGCTCCAGGACCTGCCGGTGGTTACCGAGGTCTCCGGCGGCTCTCTTGATGATCACAGTGTACTCGCGCCACGGCTCCTCGGCGACCAAGCCCGCTGGCACCACAGTCTTCATTCCCGTTTCAAAGTCTGATATGGCTCTGGCAAGATGCCTCTCAGCCTCCTCCCGACGCCCCAATGCAGCAAGGATTTGCGCCGCCAGGGCGTGCGCGAAAGGGTTCGGCACCTTCGCTTCAAGATTAGGCTTGAGAGTCCCCAGGGCCCCCTTGAGGTCTCCCTGCTTGAAACGGCACGTCGCTAGGTTATTGCGGGAAGAAGGGTCTGAATCGCTTTTCACAAGGCTCTCAAATACCTTCTGTGCTTCCTCAAACTCCCTTCTCCTCATGTGTTCGAGGCCCTTTACCCTGAGCGCGTGCATTTCGTTGCGAGCGACCATGTGCATCAGTCCTTGACGACCCATTTTCTGTTTCCAAAGCCGAAGTCGCGGAGGATCTGCACGAATTCGCGGCTATCCCGGGATATGAGATCCACACGGTAGCGCGGGCGGAGATATTTCTACGCCGCGCTTGCGCCGCGCTTGTGAATCGTTGCATCTGTATCGGCGCGAGAGACTCCTTCGCCAGTGCCTCTCCCTCGACGACGCGACAGACATCGCCGAGCTCGCGGAGTCGCTCGGGAGTGGGACCACCTTGAGGGTGAGATGCTTGTCCCGAAACTCCTCTATCGGCCTCGCATCGGCATGGCAGCGTTCTGGTCTACCCGACAGCCCGAGTTTCTGACTAACGGGCGTATTCGTATTCGATCCTCTGGATTCTCGCTCGCCAATACGGCTTGGGGCCCTCCGGAAGCAACCACGCCACTTCTCCTTCGAAGGGTATCATCATTCCGTCGTGCAGCCGATAGTCCCAGAAGCGCCCTTGCCAGGGAGTGGGCACCTGCGCGCCACGGACCTCTCGGTACCTCGCCTCGGAGGTCACGGAGGCGATCAGTCCCTGCGAGTCGAACTCCACCACGAGCCTCGCCGTGTTCGACCCGTCGCTCAGCGTCGCGCTCGCCCGGGTGTCGTCGACGGCTTCCCACCGCACGCCCTGGCTCGGCAGGAGAGCTGTCGGATACCACGCTGCCTCGGCAAGGAAGCGCATGAGCTCTCCCTGACCCAGCTGGGCGGTGCTTGGTTGCTCCATCACTGTGATGAGGCCGAGCAGCTTCGCTGTCAAGACTCCTCTGCCCGCAACGTACGCGTCGCGCACGAAGACCTTGAGTCCCGGCGCCATCAGAATCCGAGCGTCCCACACGAAGCCCGGGCGCTTCGTGACCACACGCTGGCTAGACGTGAACGGCCTCCAACGCTCCTCGTCTTCGCCCATGTTGAAAAGGCCGGTGTGCTCTATGTTAGCAGCAGCAACGTAGGCTTGGCCTTCCTTGAGCACGGCGCGAAAGTAGCGTTGCACCGGCGACGGGAGGTCCGCTATCTCGCGGGGATCGTACGCCGCGGCACCGTCGCGCGAGCGTGCTCCCTCCATTTCGGTGTGCAGTTTGTCCACGTCGGCCTTCCATCGAGCGGTTCCGTAGGAGATCGCCGCTAAGACGACGACGAGGAACACCAGTAAGACCAGGAGAACGCCTTTGATCCACATGATGGTCGCACTCCCCCCATGCGCCTATTGAGCCAGGTGCGTTGACCTGGCATACCCTCACTCGCTCACGCCAGGCCTAATGCACTTACGCGAGCGTCATCATTCCCGCGAGCCTCCGGCAAGCAGGGGCACTACGACACGATCGTTCCACCGGCCGCGCCAGGCGGCGGCACCCCTCGCTCCTTCATAGTATATCAGGGACCGATCTGCATATCATCACCGAGATCCCAGATAATCCAGATGGTGACCGCGAAGCGCTCGCGCGTGAAAACGCACTTCGCCTAGCGCGCTCCACCGAACGCGATCCTCCGAACGCGATCCACGGGGCCGCGCCGCTTGTAACTTGGCCGTCCGGGGCCTATAATGGTGGTATCCCGAGGGAGCTGTTCCGTTGGGCCCCGGTTGTCTCGGCCCGACTGTTTCAGAGGGGACTATCTCGTAACCTCCGGAGTCGGCGCCCCCGGCGCCTACCCCGGCGCCTGGGCGAATGAACCGGCCATCAAGAGCCACTTTGCCGGGAATCAGAGGTGTAGCGATGAACAACAACGAAGACGGCGGAGTGAGGAGCGGCATTGCGATCGTGACTGACAGTGGAGCGAGCCTGCCGGAAGAACTGGTCGAGCAGTATGAGATAGCGGTCGCGCCCATCGGGATACAGTTTGGGACCGAATCGTACCGCGACGGCGTGGACATCACGCGAGAGGAGTTCTATGAGAAGCTGGACGGACCCGACATCCCGATGACTTCCCAGCCCGCACCGGCGGAGTTCATCTCGATATACCGAAGACTACTTCAGCGTGTCAAGACCATCATCTCGATCCACATCACGTCCACCGGAAGCGGGACTTTCCAGGTGGCCAACCTCGCAAAGGCAAGTTTCCCCGATGCCGACATAGAGGTCGTCGACTCGCTCTCCGCGTCCATGGGCACGGGATTCATGGTCCTCGCCGCCGCGGAGGCCGCACGGCGCGGGAAGACGAAGGAGGAGATCCTCGGCCTCCTCGCGGAACTCAGGCCGCGCATCAACGCATACGCGGTCATAAAGTCCGTGAAACACCTTCTGAAGAGCGGACGCATTCACAAGGGCCAGGCCCTCATCGCTTCTTTGCTCGCGATAAAGCCTCTGGTTTCCGTGAAGGAGGGCGTCGTAGAGGTCGTGGACAGGGTGAGGACGTACCACGCCGCCATTGAAAGGCTGATAGAGGTGACCAAGGAGGCCGCCGGAGATTCAAGGGTCAGGGTGTCGGTCGTCCACGGAAACGCCCTCGCGGAGGCGAAGCGGTTGCGCGACCGGCTCAGGGCGGCACTGAACTGCTCGGAGATCATCATTTCAGACATCGGCCCTCCTCTGGCGGTCCACGGCGGGCCGGGCATCATCGGAGTGGTGTTCCACCCGGTGTGAAGCCGCGGGCAACGAGAGCATACGCGGGCAACGCGAGTATACGAGTATAGATGAAGACAGGACATGGCTGGGAAGGTTTCGCGAGGGACGACGCATGGACACGCACACGCACGGGAGAAACACGATGCATACGATGAGCGTGCCGGGAATCGTGGAGGTGGACGCGGGCACGGGGATCCTCCACCTCAATCACGCAGCGCTCCCTCGCGCGGCCGACCGCATGATCTTCGGGCGCGGACTCGCGGCGGGCTGTGTTCCCGAAGCGGTGGAGACGGTGGCGAAGCTGGCGCAGCCGGGACGCCGAGGCGTCCTCCTTATAGTCGGAGAGACCAGTTCCAAAGCGCCAGGCGTGTCTCCTCTCATTGAAAAGCTCAAGCGCCTCGGCCACGAAGCAGGCGCTGGAGTGGAGACCCTTGTTGTTGGCAGGCACGCCGACCACGCCACCATACGCGCCGGTATCGAGATCGCACGGCGCCACCAAGTAGGTGTCGTGGTCGCTGTCGGCGGCGGCACCGTGATCGATGTGGGTAAGTCCGTCGCCGCCCTCGCTTACCAGGAGTACGAGGAGATCCCGTCGTCGAGGCCCGCGGTCCATCTAGAAGCCGCTTGGGAGGCCGGAAGCGCCGCACGACTGCGTCCCCGCGAATTCGCCGAGGACGAGCCGGGCGCAAGACCCGAAGTAGAGGTGGACATAGCAGGGTACCAACTTGGCAGGCGCCGCTTGACGCCGGCGAGAGCGCTTCCGTGGGTCGCCGTGCCGACCACATCAGGCACAGGCTCTGAGAGCACAGACAACGCCGTCATTGAGCTGGGCGATGAGAAGAAGAGCATTCGCGGCATCCCGGCCCCGCGTTTCGTCGCTGCAGATCCTGCCCTCACCGACCCGCTACCCCTGACGCCCACGATAGTAGCGGCTGTGGACGCTCTCGCCCAATCGCTCGAAGTCCTCGTAAGCGCGGCGGCATCAGCGGAAGTGCAAGAAGTGGCCTTGGCGGGGTTCGCGGCTCTGGCCAGCGGCGTCGAAGACTTGTGCACGGCTGCGGTGCGTGGCATCAGGGAGGCCGCGCCATGCGCCACACCTTCTGGAGAGCCAGAGTGTAAGCGCCTGTACACAGCGTGGCCGGCGTCACCGGATTCAGCGGACGCGGTGGCGCCCGCTACCAGGGACTCTTTGTGTTGGGGAAGCCTTCTGATGGGTCTTGCGTTTGCTAACGGCCGACTTGGGTTGCCTCATGGGCTCGTACACTTCTGCAACCGCTTCGGCCTTTCCCACGGCAACATGGTGGGGATACTGCTCGCGCCGGCCCTCGCAGTGCAAGCGCGCGACTCGGAGACCGCGTGGCGCCTGACGCGAGCGGCTAAGGCGCTTGACGACGCCTTGCGGCGCTATCGCGCCCACGGGCGCGACACGTCACTGAACGGACGCGAGCCCGCCGCGAGCACTCCCGCGATCACTTCCGCGAGCGCTTCTGCAACCGCGCTTCCCACAGGAACCGTGCTTCTCACGGGCGTTCCCTCAGGCGTTGGACGGGCAATGCCGAAGGATCTATCAGCGACCGAACGGATAGGACAAAGGATGCCCCGGGAAGGCGTGCTCCCTGGCTCATCGCCAGATCCGCTCTTCAGGTGGCTGGAGTCAAGGATTCCGTCTCTCTTCAAGGCGGCTGGTCTACCCACTACCTTGCGAGCTGCTGGTCTAGCGAGCGAGGATTGCGACTGGATAGTCGCGCGGGAGCTGGAGAGTCGACCGTCCTTCGGCACCTCAGCCCGGTCGGCCACGCCCGCCGAACTCAGGGAAGTGCTCCAGAGAGCTCTCTAGAGCTCTCTGAGAGGTCTCGGTGTGAAGGCGTCTTCGATCCAGCTCCTCCCGGCGGCGGACCATGGAACCGCTCGCCGCGCGGCCCGTTGTCCATGGTATAATCCTTCGTGATGACACCGCCCCGTGGAGGGATCTTGTCGAAGAGATCTCCCCGGAACCAGCGAATTCAAGAGAGACCGAAAGGATCTACTGGCATCCGATGGGAAGGAGCGTCTTCGTGGCTAGGCGTTGCGTGTTTCTGATATCGATCGGGGCGTCCGTCGGCCTGGTGGCGCTCGGGGTGCTTGCAGGAGACCCCGCGCGAGTATTCGCCAACGCGATAATCCTGTGCCTCTCCTGCATAGGGATACAATGACTCGCGTCCTCGAAGGCGACCGGCAGAACGGACGGCTGTCCGCGGAAGAACGAACAACGCCGCGGGCGAGAGGGCGTTGGCAGGCACTTGGTTTCGTCCTGGCCAATTCCTATTTCTTCAAGTTCCTCAGACACCTCCCCTGCCCCACGCTGAACTGCTATGCGTGTCCTGCGGCGAGCTTTGCGTGTCCGATCGGCACGCTTCAGCATTTCGCCGCCACGCGCCGGGTGCCCCTATTCACCCTGGGCATCCTTGGGGCGGTCGGAACGATTTTCGGAAGGGCGGTCTGCGGTTGGGCATGCCCGGTGGGAGGGTTTCAGGAGCTCCTGTACAGCGTCCCCGTTCGGAAGGTGCACGTATCGAACCGTTTCACCTTCGTGAGGTACTTTGTGCTCGCGGGGCTGGTGTTCGCCATACCTTTCTTCACCGGCGAGCCATGGTTCTCCAAGCTGTGCTTCGTGGGCACGCTCGAGGCCGGCGTGCCGCTCGTTCTCGGTGACCGCGCGATCCGGTCGCTAGTAGGTCCTTTCTTCTGGATCAAGGTGGGCATCACAGCCGCGATCATCCTTCTCATGCTCTTCGTGAAGAGGCCCTTCTGCCGGTTCATATGCCCGCTCGGAGCGTTGTACGCGCCTTTCAACAAGGTGGCTCCCGGTTTCGTTATCGTCAAACGGGACCTCTGCGTCGAGTGCGGCAGGTGCACGGAGGTCTGCCCCATGGACCTCGACGTCCCAGACGAAGTGAACGGCCTCAACTGCATTCGATGCCGTGAGTGCGTGGGAATGTGCAAAGCCCTGGAACGACCAGGAACCTAGCTCACAGCCCAACGCCTCCACGGCGCAATGCGCCGCCAGGCACCGAGTGGCCGTCGGGCTGCTGCCGAAATAGCAAGGACCGGCTCCGGGCTGCGGAGTGCCAGCCATCCGGCATGTCCCGATGGTGGTCGCGCGAGGCGCGCCCTTCTCCTACACCTTTCGCGACGCCAGAGCGTCCACGGTCTTCTTAAGCCGCTCCACCGCCTCATCGGACTGTTTCATAGCCACGGCGGTGAAGAGACAGTCGATCACAACGAGCTGGGTGACGCGGGAGGTCATGGCGCCACCCCTGAGCCTCGTGGCTTCGTGCGCCGTGGTGCAGAGGACGATGTCTGACCCCTGCGCCGCCGGCGAGGCCGGGAAGTTCGTGATGCAGATGGTGCACGCGCCGCCCTTACGCGCAAGGTCTATTATGTCCGTTGCCTCTCGTGTTCGGCCGGAGTACGTTATCACTACCGCGACGTCCCCCTCGCCGAGGAGGGCAGCCTGCGTGATCTGTGCGTGGGCGTCCGGGTAGCTGAAAGCCGTCATCCCTATGCGCATGAACTTGAGCTGCGCGTCTTGCGCCACTATGCCCGAGGAGCCCACTCCAAAGAAGAAGACCCGCTTGGCACCGTATATGGCGTCCGCGGCAAGGGACAACGCGCCCGGGTCGAGCACCTTGGCGGTATCCTCAACCGCCTGAAGAGTCGCGGTGAATATCTTGTCGCAAATGGTCGAGACGTCATCCTCCGGCTCCACCTTGCCGAAGGCGCCCTCCCTACTGGTCGCGAGCTCTCTCACCAAAGCCAGCTTGACTTGGGCAAACCCCGTGAATCCAAGCCGCTGGCAGCACTTGACGACCGTCGATTCGCTCACACCCACTGCTGCGGCGAGCTGAATCGAGGTCATCCCGGCGGCGGATTCCGGGTGCTCCAGTATGAAGAACGCAACTCTTTGTTCCGCGGGCGCGAGAGTACCGTATCCTCCTCGAACGACTGCGAGACAACAGTCGGCAGTCCTCGTCTGCTGTGCCGCTGCCTGCATCGCTTGTTGCGTCGCCACTTGCGTCCCTGTCTTCGTCTCTTCCTGTCTATCTACCTTCGTCTCATTCTGCTTCTCTTCTCGCCACTCTTCTGGCGTCTCTTCGGGCGTCTCAGCTAGCGTCGCATACTCGACCTTCTTGTCTTCTGCCACGTGTTTCGCGGCCTCCTCTCTCGCTCGCCCGGCGACCTAAGCCACACACCGACAGGCGCCGTTCACCAGGACTCCTCGGACCACGGGCGCATGTCCTTCTACCAGGTCAGCCCGGCCCCGCCAGGGAATATTCCCGGGATGGTAACCGGCAGCTTTCCTTGGGGTCTCGTCACGCCGAAGATGATCTCGGCGACCGCCTGCATGGTGCATTCCCTGAATCCGTACGCGGCGATGTACGTTTTCACCGCCGGGAACCGCTCGACATCGTACGGGTTTCTCATGGCCACGACTACCACGGGAACGCCCGTGTCGAGCACCGCTCTCACGAGAGAGCCCTGCTCCCTGAAAATGTGGGCATTGTAAGTGCCCATCACCACCACGTCGCTGGAGAGCGCGAGTTTGACCGCTTGCGCCGTCTGCTCCGCGTCCGGCGATTGGGAGAAGGCGTAAGCCCGCGCGCCCGGAACGAAGCGCCTGACCGCCGCCGCAAGTGGAGACTCCGATAGCTGGCCGTCTTCCACCTGCGTCAGCCCGCGAATGTCCGTGGAAATCACCGAGAGATTGCGGCGATCTCGAGGCGCCATAGGAATGAGACCCCGCTCATTCCGGAGAACGGTCACCGACCGCCGGGCGATCTCCAGGGCGGCGCGGCGGTTCTCCTCACCGCCAACCCGCTCCAGACAGCGACGACTAAGGTATCTGTCGGGATCGAGCAGTCCGTATCGAGCTTTCAGCCCCACTATCCTGCGGCAGGACTCATCCAGACGTTCCTCCGAAAGCCTTCCATTCCGCGCGGCGTCCCAGACCGCTTCGATGGCGGCGGCCTGCTGAGCTTGGTCGTGGCACAGGAGCACAATGTCCGCCCCCGCTTCTATCGCGCGCACAGCGGCCTCGCCCAGGGTGAATCTCTTCGTGATGGCGCCCATGAAAAGGTCGTCCGTCAGGATCAGGCCCTCGAACCCCAGCTCCTTACGGAGCAGCCCCATGAGCACGTTGCGGGAAAGGGTCGCCGGGAGGTCGGGCTCGGGTTCCACGGCCGGGAAGAACACGTGGGCGGTCATGACGGCTTCCACCCCCGCCTTGACGGCGGCCGCGAACGGGACCAGCTCCACGCTTTCCAGGCGCTCCCTCGCGTGAGCCACCGTGGGCAGGTCGAGGTGGGAATCCACCGTGACGTCTCCCTTCCCCGGAAAGTGCTTCGCGGTCGCCACTACCCCCAAATCCTGATACACCCTTATCATCGCAGCCCCGAGCCGTGCTACCAAGGAAGGGTCTTCGCCGAACGAGCGCACACCGATCGCCGGGTTCCTCGGGTTGTTGTTTATGTCGAGGACGGGCGCGAGGTTCATGTTGAACCCCAATGCCAGCATCTCGCTCGCCGTTATCTTCGCCGCCTCTTCGGCAAGTTCTTCGGATCCCGTAGCGCCCAGGGCCATGTTCCCAGGGAGCACGGTCTCGCCTCGAGTCAGCCTCGCCACTACCCCGCCTTCTTGATCCACGGAAACCAGGAAGCCCGCGGGAATACGGCGCTTCGAAGCGATCTCTTGAAATCTGTGGTTCAGCGACTGAGCCTGGGCCGGGTCCACTATGTTCCTCCCGAGCAGCACCACGTTACCGATCTTGTACTTGGATATGAACTCTTGGTCAGCCGGGGTCAGCTCGGGCCCGGCGATGCCCACCATCAACATTTGGCCGATCTTCTCTTCAGGGCTCACGAACCTCGGGAAGTCCACGCTTTCCCCACCTCTCGTCCATCCTCCGTGATCCTCCGTCGTCCTGTATCCTTCGCCATCCTCCGCCCGTCGGCTTCTCGATTTCCGCGACTGCCCCTCGCCGCCGTCCGGAGTCGTCCGCGCTGCCCCGGTCGCTCGCTGACCGGCGATCCTCCTTCGTCGTTCTCCCCGTGAGCGCTCACACTTCCCCAGCCGTAAATGGCCATCTGCTATCAGCCACCGGAGATGTTCGTTTCGTGCAGGCCGGCTAAGCGCACCGCTTCCCTTGCGTGCCCATGGGCAGACTCCAGCGCGCGCTCGGCTTCGGCGCGTCCGACGGAGGCAAGCGCCATCACGATGGCCGTCTTGATGTTTCCGCCCGCCTCATCCAGCAGACGGACGCTTTCCTCGCCAGAAAGACCGGTGGCAGCGGATATCATCCTGACCGCGCGGCTTCTCAATTTCCTGTTGGTTGCCTTCATGTCCACCATGAAGTTGTCGTACACCCTGCCCAACCTCACCATGGTCGCGGTGGATATCATGTTGAGGACAAGCTTCTGGGCTGTCCCCGCCTTGAGGCGCGTGGACCCGGTCAAGACCTCCGGACCCACTGCCAGCGATATCAAGACGTCCACGTCCAGATCGAGGACCGTAGCGTGGTTGCAAACGATAGCCACGGTGGCCGCTCCCATGTTCCTCGCCGACTTCAACGCGCCCTTCACATAGGGTGTTACTCCGCTCGCGGATATGCCCACCACCACATCCCGCTCCGTGACTATCGCGGCGACGTCCTGAGCGCCGGAGGGCTCATCGTCCTCCGCGGCTTCCACGGATCTGAAGACCGCCGTAGGACCGCCGGCGATCACCGCACAGACCTGGTCGGCTGATACCCCGAACGTCGGAACGCACTCGACTGCGTCCAAGATACCAAGACGCCCGCTGGTTCCGGCGCCTACGTACACGAGCTTTCCGCCAGCTGCCATTCTTGCCGCGATCATGTCGACGGCTCTTGCCACGTCCGGAATCGCCTCGGCCACAACCGCGGGGACGCGCCGGTCCTCCTCGTTCATCACTCGAAGGATCTCCTCCGTGCTCATCTGGTCCAGTCCCCGGGACCGAGGGTTCGTTTCCTCCGTTGCAAGGTCGACGTAGTCCGCATTCTCCACTATCGCCACCACCACTTTCCGCGCCTGTTTTCTGCGTCGGTCGCGCCCACCTCGAGGCCTGCGAACGTCCGAGCGCTCTTGGGCTGCCCCGCTCACCGTGTATGGAGATGACACGCGCACACGTGCCCCTCACGCACCTCGCACGCCTCAGGTTTGACCCGTGTGCAGACTTCCATCGCTTGAGGACATCTCGGATGGAACGGGCAGCCCTTCGGAGGGTTGATCGGGCTCGGCGGCTCTCCCTCGAGCTTCACAGCGCCTAGCTTTCGGTCTTTCGGATCCCAGCTCGGGACGGCTGACATGAGGGCGCGCGTGTACGGGTGAGCCGGCGCGTCGAACAACTCCGCAGCGGGCGCCGACTCCACGACGTTTCCCAGGTACATGACCATGATCCTATCGCTCATGTGGTGAACCAAGTCCAGGTTGTGCGAGATGAAGATGAGCGCCATGTTGGTCTCGCTCTGGATCTCCTTGAGCAAGTTGATGATCTGGCTCTGCACCGAGACGTCCAGAGCGGACGTGGGCTCGTCGCATATCAGAAGCCTCGGGTTCACTGCGATGGAGCGCGCGATTGCGATCCTTTGCCTCTGGCCTCCGGAGAACTCGTGAGGGTACCTCCTGGCGTACTCCGGGTACAACCCCACCCTTGACAGGAGCTCGGCAACTCGCTCGTCCATTTCCGTCGCGTCGTCGAAGAGCCTGTGCGTCTCGAGCGGCTCGCGTATCACATCCCTTATGGTCATCCTCGGATCCAGCGAGTCGAAAGGGTTTTGGAATATCATCTGGACGTCCTTCCTGAACGTCTGGCGGACGCCTCTGTGAAGCCCTCTCGAGATGTCGTGGCTCTTTCCGTTGGGGTCATGATACGTGATCGTGCCCGCGGTGGGTTCGTATATCTTTACTACGGTCCGTCCCAAGGTGCTCTTGCCGCACCCTGATTCGCCAACGATGCCCACGGTTTCGCCTTCGCCGATCTCAAAGTCCACCGCTTCGAGCGCCTTCACATATCCCGTGATCTGCAAGAACACGCCCGATCTCATCGGGAAGTATTTCTTGAGGCCGGCCGCAGAAAGGATCTTCTTCATCCGAGGCCACTCCCTTCATACAGCCAGCAGGCAACGGTGTGGCCACTGACCGGCTCGAAGTCTGGCGGCTGCAGTCTCTTGCACTTCGCCATGGCACGGGGACACCTTGGATTGAACCTGCAACCCTCCGGGAACTGGTCGGCCCTGGGCACGTAGCCTTCGATGTAAGGTAGCTGTTTGCCCTTGTGCTCCCGCTTGACGCGGGAGGCAAGCAATCCCGCGGTGTAGGGATGAAGGGGACTGTCAAATAGCTCCACCACGGACGCTTTCTCAACGATCTTGCCCGCGTACATCACGTGCACCCTGTCGGCGATCTCTGCGACCGTGCCCAGGTCGTGGGTTATGAAGATTATGGAGCCTTCGTACTCGTCCTGCAGGCTCTGCATGAGGTTGAGCACTTGCGCCTGGATGGTGACGTCCAGCGCTGTGGTGGGCTCATCGGCTATGATTATCTCGGGGCTGGTTATGAGCGCCATCGCGATCATGATCCTCTGCAACATACCCCCGCTCATCTCGTGAGGGTACTCGTTGTAACGTTTCTCGGGGTCGGGTATGTGGACGAGCTTCAGAGTAGCGATTATCCTCTCTTTGGTTTCCGCGTCGCTCCACGGCATGTGTGCCCGGGCGACCTCCGTCAACTGCTGGCCCACCGTGTAGAGGGGATCGAAAGACGACATGGGCTCCTGAAAGATCATGCTTATCCGCATCCCCCTGATACGGCGGTATTCCGCCTGAGAAAGCCCTACTAGCTCGCGCCCTTCGAAGAGGATGCTCCCTTCGACCTTTGCAGGAGGCGCCTTCACGAGCCCGAGTATGGAATGGGCGGTCACGCTCTTGCCGCAACCCGATTCGCCTACGAGGGCGAGTACCTCCCCTCTATCGAGGTGAAAGCTGATGTCGTCTACCGCGCGCACGATGCCTTCGGGTGTGCGGAAGTGTGTCTTCAGCCCGGATACGGTAAGGATGCGCTCGCTTGCGCGTGGGCTTGTCATACCTTCTCAACCGTCCTATACGGATCTACCGCGTCCCTCAAGGCATCGCCAACGAAGTTGAAGGAGAGCACGGCAATCATTATGAGTATTCCAGGCACCATGAGCCACGGATGGGACTCTAGTTCGCTCAGCGACTGGGCTTGGCTGAGCAGTAGCCCCCAGCTAGTCATGGGTTCCTTGATGCCTAGACCGAGGAAACTGATGGTGCTTTCACCGAGGATCATTCCTGGGATGGATAGCGTCGAAACGACGATGAGGTAGCTCAGGGTATTCGGTATCAAGTGTCTCGCGATTATCTTCCAGTCGGAGACGCCGATCACCCTGGCCGCAAGGACGTACTCCTTCTCCCGCAAGCTGAGCGTCATCCCTCGCATGACCCTCGCCACTCCCATCCACCCTATCAAGGAGAGCACCGTCACGATACCGAAGTACACCCAGGTGCTGGGCCAGCTCGGCGGGATGATCACGGCGAGCGCGAGCCAAAGCGGGATCCTAGGGAATGACCTCAAGAGTTCGGTGAACCTTTGGATCATCACGTCCACCCAGCCACCATAGTACCCGGACAGCGCCCCCACGACTGCGCCGATGAAGACGCTCAAGAACGTGCCGAGCAGGCCGACGGTCATGGATACCCTGCCGCCTATGACGAGGCGCGAAAAGAGATCGCGGCCGAATCTATCGGCGCCAAGGAGAAGCAACATCGCTCTGTCGGGGGACTCCTCAACGCCGAAGAGATGCAGGTTCGTTTTCCACAATCCCAAGAACCTGTATTCTTCCCCCCTGACGAAGAGCCTCACGGGCACCATGGTGCCGGGATCCTCGACGTACTTCAGTTCGAAAGTCACGGGGTCCCTGCTCTTCTTCATCCCGTATATGTGAGGCCCAACCCATCTGCCGCCGGCGTCCACCCACCTGATCTTGGAAGGGGGCGCGTACACGAAGTTCCTGTGGGTTTCCGCAAAGTTGTACGGGGCTATGAAATCGGCGAAGATCACCACTAGGTAGAGTATGGCGAGCACTGCCAGGCCCGCCACGCCCAGTCTGTGCTTGAAGAAGCTAGCTATGACTCGTTTCTTGGTCCCTTCCATAGCCATTGCAAACGCTCCTAGCTCATCCTTATCCTCGGGTCGAGGAATGCGAGCGCAATGTCGGCCAGCAAGTTCCCAACCTGCGTGATGAGGGCGATGAACATCAAGAAAGCCATGACCAAGTACTGATCGTGATTGAGGAGAGCGTTGTAGAAGAACGGCCCCATCGTTGGTAGGTTCAGCACGATGGCGGCGATGATGGTCCCGCTGAATATGTTGGGGAGCTCAGCCCCCGCAATGCTCACCATGGGATTGAGCGCGTTCTTGACGGCGTGCCGCCGGAGGCCCCGTTCGTCGATGCCGTACGCTCTGAGAGCCGTGATGAACGGGGAACCCACCACGTCGAGCATGTTGCCTCTCATCACTCTCATCAGGCCCGCCAAACCGCCCATGCCTACTACCACAACGGGCATCCAAAGGTGCTTGAGGAGGTCCGCGAGTTTCGCAAGGCTCCACGGGGCACCTATGAACTGCACGGAGAATAGCCCACCAACGGAAGTGGAACCGGCCTGGAGCGCCAAGAACATCAGCATCAAAGCGAGGAAGAAGTCGGGTATCGAGATGCCGATGAACCCCACCACCGTCAGCGTATAGTCCAGAGGTGAGTACGGGTGCAAGGCGGAATAGATGCCCATGGGCACGGCCAAGAGCCACTGGAAAGCGACTGTCAGCAATGCCACCCCAACCGTCCAGCCCATCCTCTCCCATATCAGGTCTCCGACGGGCCTCTCGTAGGCGAAGGAATACCCAAAGTCGCCCCTCGTGATCACAGCCTTTGCCCACATGAGATACCTTATGTGAGCGGGCCTGTCGAGGCCGAGCCTCTCCCGCAGGAGCCTGATCTGCTCGGGCGATATCCTTGGATTGTCAAGGTACTGTGTGACGAAATCGCCCGGTTGAAGCTCGGTGATCCAAAAGCAGATCACCGATGCCAGGACCATCATGGGGATCATGATCAAGATCCTTCTCGCTATGAACGCCCGCATTCATGCCCCTCTCCTCTGACGCATCGATGGAGGGGGGAAGGCCGACCCTCCCCCCTCCTCCACTGACCTTGACGTAACGTCACTGCCTGAACGCCGTATACGTGGAGAAGTACACGACACCCTGCTTGTCTTGCCAGACATTGCCCAGCGTCTTGTTGGCGGCGAAGAGGTTCATCTCTTTCGTGACGAAGATGACCGGAACGACATCATGGTAGATCTCCTGGACCTCATCGTAGATGGCCTTCCTCTTCGCGGGATCTGTTGTGACGGAGCCCAAGTCGAACAGGGTGTAGAGCCTCTTCTCCCAGTCAGTCATGTTGCCGGTGATTGCGGCGAGTTTGTCCCTGTCGAGCGTTGAGTAGTGCCAGTAATACAGCTGCGTTCCCGGCTGCCATATGGCCTTCCTGAGTTCGAGGTCGGGCTGGTTCCCGAATGCCCTGATTCCCGCCTCGAAGTTGCCCGCTCCGAACATGTTCCCGACGAGCGTGGCGTCGAGGATCTGCAGGTTCACCTTGATGCCCGCTTTCTCGAGGTCCTCCTTGAAAATGAGGGCTATGTCCTGGTGATCCTTGGGCGAGCTAGCCACGGTGAGCGTGAACTCGACCCTCTTGCCGTTGGGGAACAATCTGAAGCCGTCGCTGCCCTTGTTCTTGAGACCCAGCTTGTCGAGGATCGCGCTCGCCTGCTTGGGATCGTAGGGCCTCATGATCTGCTCGATCTTCGGGTTGTAGAAGGCCTTGTTTGAGGGCAGCACCAGCCCGCCGCCCGGAATCGCCAGTCCGTTGTACACCTCGTCGATTATCCTCTGCCTGTCGAGGAGGAACTCCATGGCTCTGCGGAAGTCGGTGTTCCTGAAGAGCTCCTTCAGGTCTGCGTTGGCGACGTCATAATTGAACGATATGTGGACCGGGCTCGGCGTGGGCTGCGTAGGCTGCGCCATGAAGACTTTGAAGGGCGCCCCAGCCTGTTCCCTCGACTTCAGCACGGGGAAGTCCTTGGCCGCGACCGCCATGTAGTCGATCTCTCCGGACATGAACTTCGCGAGCCTGACCTCTGCGTCCTTGATGATCAGGTACTCTAGCTTATCGAAGTACGGCAGCTGGTTGCCGAACCTGTCCACTCTCCAGTAGTTGGGGTTCCTCTCGAGAACGACCTTCTGGTCCATCACGAACTCGGCGATCCGGTACGGGCCGTTCGCCACTATCTCCTTGGGGCTGACGTTGGTGAGCCAGAGCTCGTTGACTGAGTCGGGCCTATTCTTGTCGATCTTGCTCTCCAGCTTGTGCTTCGGGTAGATGTACGCGTGGGAAAGGTTCATGTAGAATGGGCCGAACGGCGAAGGAAGAACCGCCTTTATCGTCCTGTCGTTGATCTTGACCCACCGGACCGGTTTCTTCTTGCCGTCGCTCGTGTCGACGATGGTGAACCTGTCGACGGAATTCCCTTTCGCCACAGGGTTCATGATGAAGTTCTCAAAGGTGAAGATCACGTCGTCGGCCGTGAAGGGAACCCCGTCGGACCACTTCACGTCTCTGAGATGGAAAGTGACTTCCTTTCCGTCGGACGAGGCCTCCCACGACTCGGCCAGACCCGGCCTGATGGCGTTGGTCACGGGATGCAACTCGACAAGGCCGGTCATGGTCTGACCGATGACCGTGTAGGCATTGTTGTCAAGCGCGCCGTAGAATAGGAAGGATTGCGGCGAAGCCGGGAGCGCAAGACGAAGAGTTCCTCCTCGAACGGGCTTCGTAGAAGGCGTGAGATCCTCCTGCTCAACGTAAGGGGCAGCCATAGCCGAAGCAGTCATCAAGGCGACACAGACGAGGACAGCCAACCACAGACGCCTCATTGAAAGACCCTCCTTGTGTTGTGGTTTCTGCCGGGATCACGGGTAGTCCACGATCGAGCCTCGCACTCAGCACGCTTTCGCGTCCAGCATGGAGCAGAACATCACACTCTTCCCGCTTGCCGTCGCATCAGTCCCTTCTTTGCAAGAGTCACCACTGTCGGTTGCGCACCCTTCATCCGTGAGTGTTCGTCCGGCGACAGATGTGTTCCTCGAGAGGTGATTCGCGCCCAAACCGGGAATCCCTTCCGATTCTGAAAGGGAATTTGCAGGGCTTGTCCAGGGTGGAAGAATATCTTCTCGCGCACTGGTGCTGGCATGGAATTGCTGGCGCACCCGTGCGGTCCGTCACCCCTCCTGGCCCATCGGGCTTGTATCGCCGTTGCCCTTGCGTTTTAATGTACTTGAATGTACTCGTCAATGCGTTTGCGCGTGCTTTCGAACCTCGCGAGGTCGCAGCCAGTCATGCGGCGGCTCTGCTTGACCTCGAGTCCTGGTCCCGGACTTGCCCTGAATCTCGCAGCATACAACTTTCCAAGGCGAGGTATTTCCTCCACTCCCACCACGTTCTTGACGCCTTGTCCTTGCCGCGGCCTCGGCGTCTCTGATTCGGTGGGACGAGGAAATGCCGAGCAAATCGGCGCAAAGGCGACAGGCAGCCCCTCTGCCAGCGGATGGCGGCGAAGGCATCAGGTCACCCCTGGCTAGCAAAGTCGCCGCGCACGGTGAGTCGCGCCGGGACCGGGGGGATGGGGCACCTACTCGCCGGCAGACCGTGGCGCGGGTGGCAGGCCGCCGCTCGGCCGCCACATATTGATGGAAGCGGCGGATCGCCCCCGGGTCAAGAGATCCTCCACGGGTGGCACGGAGTGGCGCGCCGCTAGGCGGCTAGTTGCGCCGCGGGCAGAATGAGCTCCGGGTCACTTTGGGGGACTTGCGCTCCGGCGCGGGGGCTTCGCCCCCCGCAGAACAAGACGAAAGGGCAAAGGACGGTGACGATCTCAATGGAGTATCGCCAGCTTGGAGCCTTGAACGTCTCGGCACTTGGAGTTGGCTGCTACAGCCTTACCGGCGTCTACGGCAGGAAGGACCCAGACGAGTTCGCCCGGATGATCCGGCGTGCCTACGAGCTTGGGGTGACGTTCTTCGACACGGCCGATTCGTACGGCAATGCCGAGTCGATCCTCGGCGAGATCGTACGCGACTTCCGGAGTGACATCCATATCGCGACCAAGGTAGGCGTAGTCTCGGGCGCAAGCATGGACCTGTCCCCCGCGAGGATAAGGCGTGCGTGTGAGGAGAGCCTCGCGCGGCTCGGCACGGACTACATAGACCTCTATCAGGTCCACTTCGACGACCCCAGGACTCCCGTGGAGGACGTAGTGGACGCTCTGGAAAGCCTTGTCGCTTCGGGCAAGATACGCCACTATGGCGTCGGCCATCTGCCTGCCGACAAGATCTCCAAGTACGCGGAGGTCGGGCGCCCCCTCTCGGTGCTCATGGAGCTCTCCGCAGTGGCCAGGGACGCCCGAACGAAGCTCCTCCCTCTTTGCAAGAAACACGGTATGGCCGCGATAGCGTTCAGCACGACCGGCCGCGGCGTCCTGACCGGGACGATCCGCCCGGGCCACGTGTTCCCCGATGGCGACATCCGCCAGTACGACCCGCTCTTTCAGCGAGAGCAGTTCCGATCGGCGCTTAGAGTAGCGGACAGGGTCGCTGAACTTGGACGCCGTTACGGGAAAACGCCAGCACAGGCCGCTCTAGCATGGGTGCTCGCCCAGCCGGGGGTGGCATGCGCGCTCACCGGCCCTTCCAGCGTCCGGCATCTAGAGGAAAACGCGGGTGGCGCGGGATGGCGGATTTCAAACGAGGACCTCGCATCATTGGAAGACTTCCTCGCGGAGGAGGACGCGAGACTGGACCGCGAACGCAGGGATGCGGTCCTCGGCATCCTGAGCTCGTCGCTCCCAGCAGACCCGCAGGCGGCTTTCAGGGACCTGGTCTATGCCGCCGACACCGCGGCCACAGCCGGAATGTGCGCAGAGGCGCAGATCTTGCCCGTGTTCGAGGAGCTGATGGCCCTGAAGAAGGCCACCGCCCGGCAGACACACGACACGCTCTCATCAGGCGGGCTCACGGCGGGCGCGCTCATAGCGGGCAAGCTCGACGATATCCGCCGGCGCTTGGCGGACATGATATCGGGCCGCCCATAGCCCTGCGAGACGGCAGATGGTCCGCGAAGGTCCGCCGGGGCGCCCCGAAGAGTCGCGAAGACCCGCCTCGGCGCCCGCAAAGACTCGCGAAGACCCGCTAGGGCGCCCGAACGCCCACTACGGCACGCAAAGGCGCGGACACGACAAGGCGGGCCGGGTACGACCTGCCCAGGCCCGCTTCGCACCGCAAGAACGGGGCTTACTCCCCGCAGTCTGCTATGCAAGGGCCTCCAACACCGCGAGGAGCGCACCGTACTGAACCTGGACGAGGTCGCGGATGGGTACCACCTCGTACTGCAGGTTCTCCTCTATCTCCGTCGCCCACCTGTCGAGATGAGCCTCGAGTTCCTCATGCGCGCGCTCCACCGCCTCTGTCGGCGCCACTTCGAGCTGCGCCGAAAACGCCCTCTGCAACATAGCGCCGAGTAGCATCCGGTAGAAACTCCCCACGTAAAGAGCGTCGGCCTCTTGCGCCACGGTGGCCGGCCCGTCCATGCCCGGCGCCTGCTGTGCCCACCTCTCCTGGCTCGGGAGGGCCCTCAGACCCGAGTTCACAAAGGCTCTCGCAGCATTCAGAAACGTCGTCCCCGCGCTCATGTCGGCCTTGGTTTGGCCGATCAGACGGTCGAGAGTCTGGAGGATCTCCTTCGCCCGCCTGACTCCCTGAAGGACCACCTGGCGTCGCGTCTCCTCTATCTGCGTCGTGTCCCCGATCTTCGCCGACTTGAAGTATGGGACCTCGGTCACGAGACAGAACGGCGAGCTCACTCGGTCCGCAAACTCGAAGCTCGACGCGCCGCCGCTTATGTATGACGCCGGGTCGCCCTCGGCATACTTCTCGAAGTAGTCGTACGAATCGGTCACCCTCGGCACCTTGAACACCGCGGGATGGAATTCTACAGCCCACGGCATCTCCGGCTCGCCGAGGGACATCGGAAGCCCTCGCTCGGTGGGCACGCGGTGCAAAGTTTGGTACACGGCCTCGAGCTTATCCGAGATGTAGTAGTAGACGCCGCCGAAACCTGCGTTGTGCAAAGAGTACATTACGTCTGGCCTGGCAGTCTCGATGGCGTGCATCAAAGCCCTGGTCTCAGCGGTCGGGTTGTTCCAGACGAATGTCTTGTACTCGATGGGAAACGTCCACTCTACCTGGTCCTCGGACCGTGGCCTGTAGTAGTGCTTCGCGTAGTTCCTGATGTTGAACGGTCCCCGGAACCACCCCTCGTTCAGCCTCGTCCCATCCGGATCCACACATGGCAGGAGATACCACGTGCGGCCTTTCCGAAGAGCACTGTCCGCGACGAGCTCCTCAACCAGGAAATGGACCATCATGGCCCCGACGGGCTCGTTGGGGTGAGGACAGGCGAAGACCATCACGCGCTGTGCGTCGTCGTAGCCGTCACCTATGACGAGCATGGGTATGGCCTCGCCTTTGGTCGAACGGCCAACTACCTCGCACCGAGCGATGTCCGAGTGCGCCCCTGCCGACGCCCTCGCGTGCTCGAAGAGCTCGTCCACTGTGAGAAACCGTTTGTAATCAGGCACTCTGCATAGCAAACGATTGACATCAAGACTCAAGACTATCCCTCCTTGCGCGGCCCCGGCTGCTGATACTTCTGTACTGCCAGCTATAGTACTGCTAGTGAAGCTCCCTGCTCAGGTGCGGATCGAGCGCGTCCCGGAGCGCGTCCCCCACGAAGTTGAAGCTGAGCACGACGAGGAATATGCAGAATCCGGGCCACACGATCAGGTTGGGATTCAGAAGGATGAAGTCCTTTCCCTCACTGACCATCGCCCCCCACTCGGGCGTGGGAGGTTGGACCCCGAACCCCAGGAAGCCCAGGGCTGCCGAGGACAGGATGGCAGAGGGAATCCCCAGTGTAGCCGAGACTATGACAGGCGTGAGGGTGTTCGGGAGGATGTGCCTGAACATTATCCTCATGTCTCCGCAGCCCTCCGCCATGGCGGCCTGCACGAACTCCGTGGTCTTGATGGAGAGCACTTGCGCCCTCACGAGCCTGGCGTACATGGGCCAGCTCACGAAACCCAGCACCCACATGACATTGAAGATGCTGGGACCGAATATGGCCATGACCGCGATGACGAGGATGAGGAAAGGAAACGAGTAGAACACCTCGACCAGACGCATGACCGCCTGGTCGACCCATCCCCCGTAATACCCGGAAAACAGGCCCAGGCACGTGCCAAGCACGCTTGCTATGGAGACCACTACCACTCCAATGAGGAGTGAAATTCGGGATCCATATATGAGCCTGGAGAGGATGTCGCGGCCGAAGTTGTCCGTCCCGAGAAGGTGCCTCGGCGAACCCGGAGGCTGGTTCGTGTTGGCAAGGTCCATCGTATACGGGTCGTGCGGCGCGACCACCGGAGCCAGCACGGCCGCCCCTACGAACAGCGCGACCATCACGCCTCCAAGCACACCCAGCTTGTGCCGGGCGAATACTCTGCCGAAAGGCACCGTTTGTACGCCAATACGTTTCGTTTCTTCGCCAATATCGCTCATATCCGATCCTCACTCATATCTGATCCTCGGGTCGATGAAGATGTACAGCAAGTCTGTCGCCAGAGTCACGAGAATGAAGCTCACGGAGAACACGAGCACGGTGCCTTGGATGAGAGGTATGTCCCGCTGCTTCACAGCGTTCACCGCGAGCATCCCGAGACCTGGCCACGAGAAGATGGTCTCTGTTATGACCGCACCTCCCATTAGCGACCCGAACTGCAGGCCGAACGTTGTCACTACGGGCAGGAGCGCGTTCCTGAGAGCGTGCTTGTAGAGCACGACCCTCTCCTGCACCCCTTTGGCACGGGCGGTCCTGATGAAATCCTGCGACAGCGCCTCCAGCACGCACGAACGCGTCAGCCTGGTCAACATCGCCGCCATGGACGCGCCGAGGGTTATCGATGGCAGCACGATGTGGCGCGCGAACTCCAGGAGCCCAGCGTCCAGGCCCCGCATCCCTCGTATGGGAAACCAACGGAGCTTGAGGCCGAATACGATGATTAACAAGAGGCCGAGGTAGAAGCCTGGCAGAGACACCCCGATCATGGCGAGTGTGGTGGCCCCGTAGTCGATTATGGAGCGCCGTTTCGCCGCGGCCATCACTCCGAGAGGCAGGGCTATGATGAGCGCAAGCAGCGCTGACGACGTCGCCAGGATTATAGTGTTGGGAAGCCGCTCGATGATCTGCGCCGCAACGGGACGCCGGAAGGTGATGGAACGCCCTAGATCGCCCCTGGCGAGCCTACCCATGTAGTACGCGTACTGAACGTACCATGGCTTGTCGAGCCCCAGTTCAACTCTGAGTCTCTCGATATTCTCTGGGTTGGCCGTCTCAGAACCGAGCATGAGGTTTATGGGATCGCCTGGGGCAAGGCTCACCATGGCAAACACTATGAACGTGACACCTATCAGCACAGGGAACGTGATAGCCAGACGACGGACTATATGCTTGAGCACTATGCTACTCCCCTTCAAGGACGCGCCCCGCTCCCTGCTGTCCCCGAACACGAAGCGGGGCCCATTTCCATGTCGGCGGCTCGGCGTTGCAGAGCGCAGAGCGAAGAAGGACGCCTTCCAACCCACGCTAAGACACACCAAGCCACAAGGCAAGCTCAATTAGGCGATTGTCACGCGAGCCGAGATGGAGCCCAGTCGGAGCCTCCGCTCCGGCCTGCCCTCGGTTTCGGTCGCTGCCCGCGCACGGCGCGGCCGCGGGCCGTGGGGCCGTGGCGGAACGCACGCCGGCGCAAGCCGCTCCGGACCTGCGCAAACTGACACCCTCTAGCACGAGGGCCGAGCCTGCCGAAGGGTCCGGAGGGCTTGCTCCAGCCTCAGGAGAGCAATCTGTCAAGATCCACTCGGACAGCTTGCACAGCCACGCCTACCTAGGCAGCCACACCTACTTGGACAGCCACACGTTGTTCTCGGTGGAAACGAGGTGCAAGCCACCCCAGGGCGGGACCCAGTCGTTCACGTTCTTATTGCAGACGGAATAGCCCCACTCAAAGTAAAGCGGAATGGCCGCCCTGTCCTCCATGATCTTCCGCTGGGCCTGCTTCCACAGACTCGCCAGCTTCTTGCCGTCAGTAGTGCCGAGTGCCTGGTCGAGGAGGGAGTCCACGACGGAGTTCGAATAGAAGTGTGTGTTGGACTTCCCTATCATGCTGCTGTGGAAGAGCGAATGCAGGCCCGTCGTGCCGGCGTAGCTGAAGTCGAAGAACACCCCGGTGTTGCCTTGCAGGAGGTCGTCCACCCACACGGCCGTGTCCTGCTGCAGAATGGAAGCGTCGATTCCGAGCTGCTTGAGCTGGGTCGCTAGGATCGTGAGCACTCTTACCTGCGAGCCAGCGATCGTCTTGATTTCCACCTTGAGCGGGCGGCCGCCGCGATCGAGGATCCCGTCGCCGTTCGTGTCCTTGAAGCCCGCCTTGGCGAGCTGCGCGAGACCGGCCTTGGGATCGTAAGGCCAGAGGCTCTTCAGGCTCGGATCGTAACCGAACGTAACCCACGGGGGGCACTGGCCGTACGCGCGCTCTCCGAACTTGCCCACGACCGCCTTGACCGCGCTATCGACGTCCAGCATCTTCGCTATAGCGTCGCGGACCTCCCATTCGTCAAAGGGAGCGGTCTTCACGTTGAACCCGAGGCCGCGGTAGGAGCCCCCGCGGGAGTAAAGCCTCAGATTCGCGTCCTTGGACAGGGTCGTGACGGCGTCCACGTTGAAGAGATAGGGCACGACGTCGACCTCACCCGCGCTCAAGGCCATGGTCTGGACGGTCGGATCGGGAATGACCACGAACTCGACTCTATCGAGATAGACTGGGAGCCAGTAATTGGGGTTCTTCTCGAAAACGAGGCCCTGGTCGGGCGTGAAGCTCCTGAGCTTGAACGGGCCGGTGCCTATGGGCGTCTTGGCCACGCCATCCTCGCCCAGTTTCTCGACTGCCTCGCGAGCCATGACGACCACCCTTGCGAGGCGGTTGGGGTCGTTCACCAGGAACGGCTCCGGACGAGACGTCTTGATCTCGACCGTGTACCTGTCAAGCGCCTTCACGCTGGCGATATCGCCGATGACGAAGGCCGTGCTGACCTTCCGGAAGCGCTCGATGGAGTACACCACGTCTTCCGCCGTCACCTCGCGCTTGGTTCCCTTCGGGAAGACGGCGTTCCCGTCGTGGAAAAGGACGCCTTTCCGAAGGTGGAAGACCCACGTCTTGTCATCGGGATTCTCCCAGCTCTCGGCGAGGTGAGGTATGGGCTTGAAGTCGTCCTTGCTTAGAATGAACAGAGGATCGTAAGCCAGGCTGAAAGCGTTGATCTCATCGTTCGCGGCGGTCTTGTACGGATCTAGTTGCTGAATCGAAGATGCAGCGATGCGTAGCGTGCCTCCGCTCTTGGGCTGCGCGACAACCGCTGGCACACTAAGGACAAGAAGCACTAGGAAGACGGCGACTGAGAGTAGGCTTCCACGTCTCGTCAGCATATGTAGCTCCCCTTTCTGCGCAAAAGCCAAGCTAGTTTTGTCTATTTATACCACCAAACCCTTCGACAGTCAAGGTGCGGGGCGCTCTAGTACCTGTCAAGGGAAAGTAGGTAGAGACCTCACGGAAAAGAGATGTCGACGCTAATGCGTTTGTTCGGAGCGCATCACTTCCAGATCGGCCGTGTTTCTTGGCAGCACAGAGTCTGCAGTAGTCCCTTTTGCCCTGCACCCTGCATGGACGGTCCGGATGAGGACCTTCCGCCTCTCTCGCACGGCGCCTCGACCGGGCGGGCCCTGCAGGTGGCCCGCTTTCCGGTCTCGGCGCTGTGTCATGAGAAAGCCCACCGAGGCCTGCGGTGGTAGCCACGGTAGGCTCACCGCTTCCAAAGCAATCCCGGTCCTATCTCGATGATCAAACCACAGACCACTGTGGTGATACCAGGTCATGCAGCACACGCATCCACAAGCCCTCAACCGGACTTGCAAGGGCTCTTACACGCCCCTTCAGCCAGTCCGCA
>JANLFY010000023.1 GCA_024653485.1 Bacillota bacterium
CCGCCGCCCAGGAAGTGGTGGTAACCCCTAGACGCCACAAACGCTACACGCACCCCATGCGATTGAGGAGTTTGACGCATTGGAGGTCATGTGATAGAATACAATTAACTAGGGAGAAAAAAGCAAAGCGGCCGATGAGGACCAGCCGATCCGCTTGAACGCTGAGTTCCCTTTCAAGGGAAGCGGGGGACCCAACTTTTGGGGCTAATCTCGGTGGTCGGTGCGAGCGGGCCGTGCGCCGGCGGGACAATGACCGACGCGCGAAGGCACTGCGGAGCGCCATCCGAGACGGGTCACACTCTTTCGATCCGAGCCCGTCAGCTAACCTCGCAAGCGTGGGAAGAGGAGGTGGGTTGGGTGGAAGTCATGCGACCGTAACATGGCTGTGCCATGTGCGGTGATTGTGGCTTCACCCAGGGAGTGCCCACCCTGGGTGTTTTCTTTCCCTTCCCTCTGCCACTTCGTTGTCTTCCTCGGCGGATGGTTCAACAAGGCCGGTGTTCTCGCGAGGCGCATGGCGCGCGTCGTGCGTATGGGGCGCATGAGGTGTATGAGGTGCATGGTGCCCATGACGTACGTGACGCGCAGGACACGCATGAGGCGCAGGCAGCGTGGGGCGTCGAGCCTGGGGCGCACGATCCGTTTCAGCACGAGGCGCGCGGACGCGCGGAACATGAAGCCCTGGTCATGCTCGTATTCGTGCCCTGGCCTTGCGCACCCTCACATCGGCTTTGGAGCGACACTCCGCAAGGAGCAACGCTCCGCAACGAGGCGGCGTCTGGTCCACGGCGAGAAAGCAAGGAGGGAGCAAGATGAGACCAGAGAGTGGTTTTTCGGTGCTGGGAGCGGGAAACGGAGGTCAGGCCATGGCTGGGCACTTGGCCGTCCTGGGATTTCCGGTGATGCTGTACAGCCGGGACCGGCACAAACTGGAAGAGCTCGAGACTGCCGGTGGCCTCGAGCTCGACGGAGAGATCCAGGGCTTCGTGAGCGGCGTAAAGCTGACGAGTTCGCCCGAGGAGGCTGCAGCCTTCTCGGACGTGCTAATGGTGGTGGTCCCCGCGTTTGCCCACGGGGAAGTAGCCCGAACGCTTGCACCTCACCTTCGTGACGGACACATCGTGGTCCTGAACCCCGGTCGCACGCTCGGGGCGATCGAGTTCGAGCACACCCTGCGACAGCACGGCTGCCTGGCGCAGGTCGTGGTTGCGGAGACCCAGTCGCTCCTGTACGCATGCAGGATCGTAGCTCCTGGCAAGGTTAGGGTCTTCAGCATCAAGCGCCGAGTCCCTGTTGCTGCTCTCCCCGCGTGGCGGACGGTGAACGTCGTCCGCAGGCTGAGGCGGGCGTTTCCCCAGTTCGTGACGGCATCCCACATCCTCGAGACAGGGCTTGACAACATCGGAGCCATATTCCATCCGACTCCTACCATCCTAAACCTCGCCAGGATAGAGCAGGGCTCGTCCTTCGATTACTACCACGACGGGATTAGCCCCGCCGTGGCGAGAGTCCTAGCCCGCATGGATGAGGAGCGCCTCACGGTCGCTCGTGAGCTTGGCATGGTCGCGAGGAGCGCCAGGGAGTGGCTTGCCGATACTTACGGGGCGTCCGGGATCGACCTTCACGAGGCCATCATGAACACCAAGGCGTACAAAGGAATCAAGGCTCCCGGCGAGGTGAACACCCGCTACATTCTGGAAGATGTTCCGACAGGGCTCGTGCCGATATCGTCTCTGGGAGAGATGGTCGACGTCCCAACTCCCACGATGGACGCGGTGATCGAGCTTGCTTCGGTCATCACGGGCCAGAACTTCCGGGCTTCCGGACGTTCCCTGCAGAATCTCGGGCTTGACGATCTGGACGTTGGGGAGCTCCACAGGTACATCCTCGAAGGAAGGGAGGCGGTGGCATGAGGGGCAGCAAGACGACTCGCAAGACGAAGATCATCGGCGCGGCTGTGGGCGACTGCGTTCACGTTGCGGGTGTATACAACTTCCTCAGACTTGCGGAGGCTCAGGGCTACGACACCGTGTTCCTGGGACCGGCGGTCCCCATTGAGAAGCTCGTCGGCGCCATCAAGCATGAAAGCCCTGCCGTGGTAGGTATAAGCTACAGGCTGACCCCCGAGGCGGCCGAGAGGCTGCTCTCGGAGCTCAAAGAGGTGTTGTCGCGAGAGGGGCTTCTCGGTCGGCGGTGCGGGTGCGGGCTGCGGTTCGCTTTCGGCGGAACTCCGCCAGTGGCGCGAGTGGCCGAGGCCACCGGCCTCTTCGAGCGCGTCTTTGACGGCACCGAGGATGACGAGGCCACAGTCAACTATCTTCGCAGCATCCGTGAGGGTTCCCCCGCTGCCACCGGTGCGGGTTCTGCCGCCGGCGCCGGCATCGGCGTGGGCTCCGCAATTGGTTTCTCCACCGGCTCCACACTCGACGAGGGGTCCGCGTCCGCGGATGCGCCTCCGAGTGCGACTTGGCCCAAGGACGTCGCCGGCCGGGACGGCGCGAGCCAGCTCTGGCCTGACAGCCTCGTCGAGCGTATCATGGCAAAGCATCCTTACCCGCTTATCCGTCACCATTTCGGCCTGCCCTCGCTCGAGGCTACCATCAAGGGCGCAAGGGAGCTTGCCGAGTCAAGGCTCCTAGATGTGATATCCATCGGCCCGGACCAAAACGCCCAGGAGAGCTTCTTCAGACCGGAGGAGATGGACCCCGGCCAGGATGGCGCGGGCGGAGTACCTGTGAGGGACGCGGACGATTTCAGGCGCATCTACGAGGCGTCGCGCACGGGCAACTACCCTCTCATGCGCTCGTACAGCGGGACTCGAGACCAGATCCGTATGGCGAGGATGCTCAAGGAGACGATCAACCTCGCGTGGGGCGCGGTGCCTCTCTTCTGGTACAACGTACTAGACGGCCGCAGCCCCAGGATGTTGGAAGAATCCATATCCGAGGCGCAGCGTGCGATGGCGTGGCACGCGAGCAACGAGATCCCGGTCGAAGTGAACGAGGCGCATCATTGGAGTCTGAGGGACGCGCCGGACAGCGTGGCGGTCGTCGCCGCCTATCTTGCCGCGTACAACGCCAAAGCCGCCGGGGTGCGCGACTATGTGGCGCAGTTCATGTTCAACACACCTCCGTCAACTTCGCCAGCGATGGATGTGGCGAAGATGCTTGCCAAGCTCGAGCTCATGTCCTCCCTCGAGGACGAGGGTTTTCGCGTCTGGCGGCAGACGAGGACGGGACTCCTCAGTTATCCCACGGACCTCGACGTAGCCAAGGGCCAGCTCGCGTCATCGGTGCTCGTGCAGATGGCCCTGAGGCCTCACATCGTGCACGTGGTGTCGTTCGTTGAGGCCGACCACGCCGCCACACCTGCGGACATCGTGGAGGCGGTCAAGATCGCCCGCGGCGCGATACGGCAGGGCCTGCTCGGGTTGCCTGACATGGCGAGCGACCCAAAGGTCGCGGCGCGCAAGAACGAGCTAGTGGCTGAGGCACGAGCCATACTTGACGCCATCCGCGAAATCGCGAGGCCGGGCTGCAACGACCCTTGGACCGATCCGGTCACTCTCGGCAGGGCGGTCAGGACCGGGCTGCTCGATGCGCCCCATCTCGCGGGAAACCCGGTGGGGCGCGGGAAGGTGGTCACGAGGATGATCGACGGCGCGTGCCGGGCGTGGGACCCGGGCTCCGACAGAGTGCTGCACGAGGAGGACAGAGTCCGGCGTCTGCTCGCGGAGGCCGTGGACGACATCGGAGCGGGCGCAGCATCGTAGATCTCGCTCTACATAGGCTAGTAGACAGCTATCGGAGAACAGCTATCGAAGAGAGGCCCCGGCCAGCCGGTCCGGGGTCTCTCTCTGGGCGCGTCTGTCAGGAGATCGTTGCCTGGGCCCCTCTCTCAGAAAGTCGCGGCGGGTAGCGTGGGCCTTGTAGCCTGCGACTTCCCTCACATCCTTCACACGGTCCGACACAGGATCATCCGACCCGACACAGGATCATCCGGCGACAACAGAAAATCAAATGCGGCACAGAAGGAATATCTACTTGTACCGTCGAATAGTGCTGATGCGCTCAGATACGCACACAATCAAACAAGAGCTGTGCGGCATCGAGACTGTGCGGCATCGAAAGCGGGTGCTCCAGCTTGGGGTGTTCCAGCTTGGTGCCCCGGCTATCATGCCGTGCGCGTGGCGGTGGGCGCGACGGCCGGCTCGTGTGCGGCAGTCTGCGTCTACTGTAACTGTATAGGATTCACATATCTGCAGCCGTGCCTGCAAAGGTGGAGGTTTGACGCGCGGTGCTGTCAGGCGAAAGACAGGTTCTCATTGCGGAGTACATCAGCTCGCGCGGAGCGGTGGGGGTCGACGAGATAGCAAGCAGGTTCGGTATCTCTCGAATGACCGCGCGCCGCGACCTGAAGGCCCTCGAGGACTCGGGAACGATTGTCCGCGTCCACGGGGGAGCCATGCTGAGAAGCGGAATCACGCGCGACGTGCCCTACCTTTCGAAGGTGAGTTCGCTTCCTGACGACAAGGCCCGAATCGCCGAAGCGGCGCTTGAACTCGTATCCGAAGGCGACGCAATCATCCTTGACGCGGGGTCAACCACCTTTGCGCTGGCGAAGAAGCTTCACACGTTCAAGGACCTGACGGTGGTCACGAACGACCTGAAGATTGCGGCCGAGCTAGCGGATTCACGGGGGATCAAGATGATCTGCACGGGAGGCGAAGTGCAACACAGCGTGTACAACATGATGGGGCCGGTAGCAGAGCGCATGGTTGCCTCTCTGCACGTGGACACCGCGTTCATCGGTTGTGACGCCGTCGACCCGGCAGGCGGGGTAATGACACGCAACATCAACAAGGTGCCTCTCAAGAGGGCCATGATCAGCGCGGCGTCAAGACCGGTGGTCTTGGCGGATCACAGCAAGTTCGGCCTCAGGGTCTTCGCCCAGGTCTGCTCCTTCGATGAATTGGCTGCGATAGTGACCGACGACAAGACCGACGCGACGATGCTTCGTGCCATTGAGGATTTGGGTGTGCGAGTCATGAGACCGGGGCACTCTTCTCAGCCTGGTCCAATGCGAGACGGCGCCACATCGGGGTGAACGCACGATGGTCAGGCTTTTCGCTGTTGCCGACGACTTGACGGGGGCGAACGCCACCGGCGCGCTTCTTGCTGCCGTGGGCTTTCGCGCTGCGACACTCATACCAGAGCGGTTCGACGCGCTGCCGCCGACTCCGCCGTACGATGCGCTCATCGTCTCCACTAACAGCCGTGCGCTCCCGGCCGACGAGGCGTACACACGGGTCCGCACGTGTTTCTCCCGGTTCAAGGGAAAAGGCGCATCGCAGTTCAGCAAGAGGATAGATACCACTCTCCGCGGCAACGTGGCAGCCGAGATAGATGCCGCGCTCGATGAACTGGACGATGTTGAGATGGCGGTCGTGGTGCCCGCCTTTCCAAAATCCGGCCGGATCACCGTCGGCGGTTACCAGATAGTCAACGGGATCCCTCTCGAGAAAACGCCAGTGGCGCAAGATCCACGAACGCCTGTCTCGAAGTCCCACGTCCCGTCTCTGATCCAAGAGGGAACGCGCCGCAAGGTCGCGAGCATCGAGCTTGGGGACGTGCTGCGCGGATGGGAAAGCATCCACAGGCGCATGGTTGAGGCTCGCTCCTCCGGTGCTCAGGTAGTCGTGGTTGATGCCACGACCGACGACGAGATCTCGACCATCGCCAAAGCTGCGTCACGCCTTCCATTTCGGGTGCTATCGGTGGACCCCGGCCAGCTCACCGCATCTATCGCGGTGGCGTCCGGCACGACCGGAGTCTGCCGCGATACGCCCGACAGCCGGGGCCGAGTGGTCCTGGCCCTGGTCGGCAGCGCCACTCCTATCACGCGTACCCAGATAAGGCGCCTCAAGGACTCGCTACCGAACGTAACTGTGGCAGTCGACGCCAAGGCTCTCGCGGAAGGAGAGCCGCCGCGCTCGAGTGCCATAGTAAAGGACGCTGTGGCGCGGGCGCTAGGCGCCATATCGACGAGGGCGTCTGGGGACATGGTGATCATCGTGACATCATCCTCGACCCAGGAGGACACTCTGGACTTGGCGGGTCTAGACAACGAGACGAACCGTGCCGTGGGCGCGTCGGCTGCCAACCTATGCTCCGGTCTCGGTCGAATCGCCGGGACGGTCTTGGAGAGCGCAAAGGGCGATATAGCTGGGATGTACGTGACAGGTGGGGACACTACGCTCGCAGTGCTCGAAGAGACGGGGGCCGCAGGCATAGAGGTCAGCATGGAGGTCTTGCCGCTTGCCGCCTTCGGGACAGTGGTCGGCGGGCCACACGAGGGGCTCAGGATCGTTACCAAGGGCGGGCTGGTCGGCGGAGAAGACGCGGCGGTGCGGTGCGTTCGCCATCTTCTGCAGCGTGACGCGGGGTGACGTGATGGCTTCGCGACAGCCCCGCGATGGCTCGTAGTGCGCCGGGCCGCAGACACGGAAGGCTCCACGGAAGGCTCAACAGAAGACTCCACGGAAGACTCAATTGAGAGGAATGACTTGCTCATGACCATAAGCACAGCCTCCGACGAAAAGCCGTTAGTAGGAATAACCATGGGCGATCCTGCAGGAGTGGGCCCAGAGATTGTAGTGAAGGCCCTCACGAACCGTGAGCTATACGACGTCTGCCTCCCAGTGGTCATCGGTGTGCCCGCACCCCTCGAGCGGGCAGCCTCGATTCTCGGGGCGCACGTCGACTTCAACCTCATCGACGTTCCGTCCGCGGGGAGGTTCCGACCGGGCACCATCGACGTGGTGCCGGCGGCTCACGATGAGAACGGCACGGTCGAATTCGGAAAGGTCCAGGCCGCCGCCGGCAGAATGGCCTACGAGTGTATAAGGCTCTCCAGTGAACTCGGTCTCGAGAAGGCGATTGACGCTGTGGCGACTGCCCCGATAAACAAGGAATCCATTAAGGCAGCGGGCATCCCATTCATAGGCCATACCGAGATGTACGCAAGCATGACGGGTGCTTCGTTTGCGCTCACGATGTTCACCGTGAGAAACCTTCGGGTCTTCTTCCTCACGCGTCACCTATCGCTGGCGGATGCCATCCGGGCTGTGACCAAGGAGCGAGTGTACGAAACGCTCAAGCAGGTCTCATTTGCACTAAGGGATCTAGGGTTCTCCAAACCAAGGATCGCAGTCGCCGGATTGAACCCACACTCGGGGGAGGGTGGTCTCTTCGGTTACGAGGAGATCCGCGAGATCGCCCCCGCAATCGAGCAGGCCCGGGCGGACGGGATCGACGCTTGCGGGCCCGTGAGCGCGGACACCGTCTTCCACCTGGGCCTCGAGGGCAAGTGGGACGCCATACTCTCTCTCTACCACGATCAAGGTCATATAGCGACCAAGACTCTCGACTTCGAGAGAACCGTCAGCGTCACGCTCGGCCTGCCCTTCCTAAGAACGTCCGTTGATCATGGCACGGCCTTTGACATAGCCGGCCGAGGCGTGGCCAGCGCTGTCAGCATGGAGGAGGCGATACGGGTAGCTGCGCGGTACTCGCACGTAAGAAGGGCGTAGTCGGGGACGAGAAAGAGTGCAAGGTGTAACCAGCCAAACTTTAGTCCGAGGAGGGGACAAGTATGCCTTCGGGAACCCAGATGATTGTAGGTCTCATCATCGGTGTTGCTGCTTTGGTCTACCTCATTCTCCGGACAAAGATCCATGCGTTTCTCGCTCTGATCATTGCCGCCGCCCTGGTCGGCCTGATCGGAGGCATGCCGGCTGCCGATGTGGCTAAGGCAATCACCACGGGCTTTGGCAACACCCTCGGGAGCATAGGCATCGTCATCGGCTTCGGAGTCATGATGGGACGAATCCTTGAGGTATCGGGGGCCGCGGAGAGGATGGCTCGAACCTTCTTGCGCTACCTCGGCCGTGACAAAGAGGAGTGGGCTCTCGCGGCCACGGGCTACGTTGTGTCGATTCCCATTTTCTGCGACTCCGGTTTCGTAATCCTGGCCCCAATTGCGAAAGCTCTCTCGAGTCGCACCGGCAAGTCTGTGGTAGCCCTCGGAGTCTCTCTCGCGGTGGGTCTTGTTGCGACCCATCACGCAGTTCCCCCTACACCCGGCCCACTGGCAGTAGCAGGGATTTTCGGGGTGGACGTCGGCCTCATGATTCTGTGGGGCATCATCTTCGCAGTTCCGGTCACTATCGCGGGAGTCATATACGCCAAGTGGCTCGGACGCAAGATTCCCCAGGTGCCGACAGCCGATGGGCTCGGATGGCAACGCTTCGCTGTAGGGTCCGGGCGTGCGCAGGTTACGGAGACTGCGGCAGCCAGCGAGGACGAGAAGGTGCTACCCGGCACGTTCGTCTCGTTTGCCCCGATCCTGGTCCCGGTGGTACTGATCCTGCTCAACACCGTTCTCACCGCAGCGAAAGCCGGCGGTTCGGTGGCCAACTTCCTGGTCTTCCTCGGTAACCCCATAATCGCGGTGGCGATCGGACTCGTCATTGCCATATACGGGCTGATGGGCCAGTCTCCGCGCAAGGACGTTCTAAGGCGTGTCGAGGAAGGCGTCGCGTCGGCGGGGATCATCATCTTGGTGACAGGCGCCGGAGGCGCTCTGGGTCAGGTGCTGAGGTCAAGTGGCGTGGGAGATTTCATAGCCCAGAAGATGGCGGGTTACTCCCTGCCGGCCGTCCTCCTTCCGTTTGCCGTCGCCACACTTGTCCGGCTGGTCCAGGGGAGCGGCACCGTTGCCATGATCACCTCGGCTTCCATCACGGCGCCGATTCTGGCCAATCTGAACGTCAATCCGGCCCTCGCAGCGCAGGCGGCGGCACTGGGCGCGATGGTATTCTCATACTTTAACGACAGCTACTTCTGGGTGGTCAACAGGCTACTGGGCATCGAGGATGTAAAGGAGCAGATCATGACCTGGTCGGTGCCGACGACGATCGGCTGGGCAGTATCGCTTGTCGCGCTCGTGATCGCCAGCTTCATCTTCTAGATGGTCCCCCGCGCCGAGCGTAACGCGACGTCGTCGGCGCCGGCGCAGCACGATGGCGGCGACCGCGCATATCCGGTCATACACTTGGAATGACGCCTCGACGAGCAAGTGCACGAGTGCACGCTGGCCCGCTTCGCGAGGCTGAGGCAGGAAGACGGGAAGGCCCCTCGACAAGGGCCTTCCCGTCCGGCGATCAAATGGCGCTTCGCAGTCCGGCCACAAACGCTTGCCCACGCGGCCGCGCTAGCCCACACGGCCGAGGCTGACAACTCCGATGTAGACGCGCCCCCCTCCCACTAGCATCCCGAGAGAAGTTGTTGGAGATCTTGGCACCGTATCAAAGGAATCTCGGAGACGGCGTAGAAGTATGTACTTGCCAAGGAACCGGTGTTTCGCTGAGAGAAACACCGTCCACAGCGTGGATTGCGCAGCCCAAGGTCGGTGCGACCAAACCGTGGTGGTCTGCATCTGAGAGGTGAAGCGGTAGTGTTGTCTGCTGGCAGGGTACTGGATCTGCTTGACTTGCTCTCGCGGTCAGGGCCACTTGGGGTCTCCGAGATAGCAAGAAGGATGGCTGTGCCGAAGACCGTCGCGTGGAGGCTGGCGGAGACCCTCCATGACAGGGGCTATGCAATCAAGGACCCGGACACCAGAAGGTACAGTCTGGGGCTCAAAGTCCTGGAGCTCAGTGCTTCGGTGCGCTATCGTCTGGAGATAGTGAAAGTCGCGCGGCCGTACATCGAGGAGCTGGTCGAGAAGTGCGACGAGACCGTTGACCTTGGGGTTTACGACAAGAACGAGGTGGTCTTCGTAGACAAGAAGGAATGTACGCGAAGCGTCAGGATGGTCTCCTCGATCGGCAGAAGACTTCCGCTGCACTGCACGGGCACCGGCAAGGCTCTCCTGGCCTTTCTTCCTGGCGGCGAGGTGGATAGGGTGATATCGCGAGGGCTGGTGAGGTACACGGACAACACCATTACCGAACCAGACGAGCTACGCCGCGAGCTTTCAAGAGTTAGAGCGGACGGGTACGCGGTGGACCGCCAGGAGTTCGAGATCGGCGTTAGGTGTGTGGCCGCTCCCGTCCTCGATCTTGACGGGAGGGCAGTGGCTGCCATCAGTATCGCGGGCCCGGCAGCCCGGATCACTGACGAGCGTATTCCTGCGCTTGCGGAGATGGTGAAAGAGGCCGCTGACGGAATCTCCAGGGATCTGCACGGCGATTTCGGCATGATAGAGCGCAGGACGATCCAGAGCAAGCCGGACGAAGGCGTCGAAGAGGGCACCTGAAACGGGTGTGCCCACATCTCACGAAACGGTGGTCGGACAAGGCGGTGGGAGCGTTGACTGGGAACGAAGTCGTATTCATCGCCCCGAACCGTGAACTTGAGATGGTCGCGCGAGAGGTAGTGCGCGAGCTGGGAGAGCCGATAACCATCGAGCTCGGGGTGCTGGCAGAGGGGGCCCGCATTGCCAAGGAAGCCGAGGAGAGAGGGGCGGGCGCTGTCATCAGCCGCGGCGGCACGACCGTTCTGATCCGGAAGGCCGGCTTGAGCATCCCGGTCATCGATGTCCGAGTTACGGGCTATGACATCATGCGTGCGCTTCACAGGGCGAAGCATTACGGGAATCACGTCGGTATCGTTGGCTTCTCGAACATAGTCAGAAACGTGGAGGACGCCGAGGACATTCTGGACATCCGAGTGCACAAGGAACAAGTATCCACGCCCGAGGAGATCGCGCCCGCCCTTGCAAGGCTCAGGGATCGCAAGGTCAAAGCTGTGGTCGGCGGGACCGAGGTGATCAAGAGGGCGGGAGACTACGGTATGGCGGGGGTGCTCCTATCCTCGGGAAAGGAGGCCGTCTTCGAGGCCATCAGCGAAGCCAAAACCGTTGTCTCGGCTCGTCGGCGGGAAATCGAACGCGCGGAACGGCTCCGTGCAATCCTAAGCGCGGTGTACAGCGGCGTCGTGGCCATCGATGCCACCGGGGTGGTGACCCTGTTCAATCCCTCGGCTGAGAGAATAACCGGGCTGAGAGCCGGCGACGTCATTGGAAGGCATGTCACCGAGGTGATCCCCAATACCAGGCTGCATTTGGTGTTGGAGAGGCGGGAGGCGGAGCTCGGGCAGATCCAGAGACTGGGACACACGACGATCATCACTAACAGGCTGCCCGTGGTCGTGAACGGCGAGGTCATCGGTGTCGTCGCCAGCTTTGAGGACGTCACCAAGATACAGAAGCTGGAGGAAACCATACGACACGAGCTGTACGCTCGCGGGCACGTGGCAAAGTACACATTTGACGATATAGTCGGGAGGAGCAAGGGGATTAAGGAGGCCATACGGCGGGCGAAGAGTTTTGCCGAGGTGGCCTCCACAATCGTCATCGAGGCCGAGACGGGAACGGGGAAGGAGATGTTTGCCCAGGCCATTCACCTAGCAAGCCCCAGGAGGCAGGGTCCTTTCGTGGCTGTGAACTGTGCGGCCTTGCCCGAGACTCTGCTGGAAAGCGAGTTGTTCGGGTATGCCCCAGGGGCGTTCACCGGCGCGAAGCAGGGCGGCAAGCCGGGCCTGTTCGAGGTGGCGCACGGAGGAACCATATTCCTCGATGAGATCGCGGAGACTTCCGTGGCGGTCCAGGCCAGGCTTCTGAGAGTGTTGCAGGAGAAGGAAGTAATGCGCGTCGGAGGCTACAAGGTGATCCCCATCGACGTGAGGATAATCGCCGCCACTAATAGGAAACTAGCGGACCTCGTGGCGCAGGGTCGGTTCCGCGAAGACCTGTTCTATCGTCTGGACGTGCTCAATCTCAGGATACCGCCCTTGCGTGAGCGCAGGGAGGACATACCGCTGCTCGTGGAACACTTCCTAAGGTCAGCGGCGTCCCGGATGAACAAGACCGTCAAGGGTATCTCAACTGAGGCTATCGAGGCCATGATGGAATACGACTGGCCTGGGAACGTGCGTCAATTGGAGAATACGGTAGAGCAACTGGTGGTTCTGAACGGCGAACACGTGATAGAGGCGTGGGAAGTAGAGGAAGTGATCGGCCGTATCCCGCATACACACCGCGCCTCCCAAGGGAGTGCAGAAGACGGCACGCCACTGTCGGAATCCACGCTGGAGGAGTTGGAGCGAGTCACGGTGATGAAGGTGCTAAGCGAGACGGGGTGGAACAAGGCAGCTGCGGCGCGAAGACTTGGCATCAGCAAGACCACACTGTGGAGGCGTCTGAAAGCGTGGGAGAAACGGTGCGCCTCGAGCTATGGAGGCTGGAAGGGCACAGTGTCGTGAAGGCTCCGGGCCATCCCGACTGAAGGATAGACACTTTGCCGTTCACGTCACGTGCGCGTCGGGCTCTTGAGGGGTGGCCGCAGGCGATTCCGCTCCTCGAGTGCGAAGAGGACAGGCATACCTTCACCTATTCGTCCCAGCGATCCTTGCCCAGATCCCCCACGCTACTTCGCAGCTCAACATCCAGCCTTGCGTTCTTCGCGTGTTCCATCAACTTTGACAGCGCGCCTGCGAAACTGATTCACGCGGTCAGCACGATGGACACTGTGCGGTTCAGCATGCAATCGCGCGGGTCCACAAGGTTCCAAAATGAACCCAAGCGCGGCTCTCCCGCGGGGGATGGACCTCTGTCTCTCGGCACGTCTTTCTCTCGAGGGCAGCGATTTTCGTGGGAAGCCGGTGCACCTCCGAGTAGCGCTTCGTACTTCAGGTCACGTCGGCACGGTTCTTGCGAAGCGAGACGTACGAAGGCGGGCGCAGCCGCCGTCGCATCTCGACACGGGGAAGAAAGTGATGGCGTGATGGAGGAACGCGCCGGAAATCACCGCCTTACGGTCGGGCGGGCGAAGCGGATATGTCAGGACATGCTCCGCGCTGCGGGCGTCCCCGAGCAAGACGCGGAGCTAATAGCGGATACGCTGGTGTTTGCTGAGCTCAGAGGCGTGACCTCTCACGGTCTGGTGAGGTTGGGTTCATACATCAGAAGGGTCAAGCTCGGACTCATGAACCCTGCAGCTGCGCCTCTTGTGATTCAAAGGAGCGCGTCCACCGCTCTCCTGGACGGCTGCAACGGGTTCGGCCAGGTTGTGACGATGAGGGCCATGAGCCTTGCCATCGAGATGGCAGGCGCCACGGGGGCTGCGGTCGTGGGCGTCAGGAACTCCAACCATTTCGGCGCTGCGGCTTACTACGTGATGGCCGCGGTAAACGTGGGAATGATCGGTCTGGTGTTGTCCAACTCCGCGCCTGCCATGGCTCCTTGGGGTGGTGCCGTGGCCATGATGGGAACGAATCCGCTGGCTGTGGGGATACCGGCCGGCGATGAGTCGCCCGTTGTGCTCGATATGGCGACGAGCGCTGTGGCCAGGGGCAAGATCAGATTGGCGGCCAAGAAGGGCGAGAAGATCCCTGAAGGGTGGGCGCTTGACGCCAAGGGGGAGCCGACTACGGACCCGGAAGAGGCTCTAGCCGGGACACTGCTGCCGGCAAGCGGACCGAAAGGATATGGACTGGCCTTTGTGATCGACGTGCTATCGGGGATCCTCACGGGCTCGGGTTTCGGTAGGACGGTGAGGCCACTCGACGATATGTCGGGGCCTGTCAGGGCGGGTCATCTGGTCGCTGCCATCAACGTTCAGGATTTCACGAGTGTGCCGGGGTTTAGGGCCGAAGTAGACGAGTTCATTCGCGAGATAAGGAACTGCCCCAGGGCTCCCGGTGTAGACAGAATATACGTTCCGGGCGAGATCGAGTCGGAAGCGGCACTTCGCCTGAGTAAGGAGGGCATAGCGGTGTCTAGCGCCGTGGCGGCAGACCTCAAAGCACTGGGCGCTGAGCTAGGGGTCGACCTGGCGTTCTGAACGCGACGTGCCGGGGGAGGGGCGCTGCGACCAGACACTGCTGAGGAAGGGGGAGCTTGACGTGGGACGGACTCTAGTAGTCAGGGTAAAGGACGTCGAAGGCGAGAGGAGGCTCCCTCCGAGGACTTCCAAGCTCCTGCTCTGTGAGGGCAGGGTCGGCATTAAAGGCATGTCGATGGGGTTCAACATTACCGAAGTGGGGAGCATGATTCCCGAACACGTACATGAGACGGAAGAAGAAGCCATGTTTCTCGTGAGCGGAAGGGCGAAGTTCGTCGTTGGCGACGAGGAGTACGACCTCGAGCCTGAGACCGCGTTCTTTGCGCCTGTGGGAGTGAAACACAAGGTCATCAACATCGGCGATGAGCCTCTGAAGATCGTTTGGGCGTACTCGCCGCCTTTGCCACAGCACAAATCGGTGAAGTAACAGACTTCGACCGCTCGGCTGCGGCGGGGAAGAAGGAGGCACAGCAGGTGGGGAGATGGCAACTACCCCCTGACGGGGGCCACATGGACAAGGCGGACGGCATCTACTTCCAGAACATGACGGGCAAGCAAGTCGCCGAAAGACTTACAAAGGACGACATCATCATCATACCTATCGGCAGCACCGAGTACCACGGCGCCAACGCCTGTTACGGAGAGGACACTTTCCTGGTCACCCGTATGGCGGAGCTTGTGGCGCAGAGAACGGGGTGCACGGTCTGCCAGCCTCTCTGGTTTGGGTCGCATCCCTACCCTCATCTTGGAATGCCTGGGACCGTTGTGGTTCCCGAGGATGTATTCGTGGGGATGATCCGTGCCGTGATAGCAGGGCTATGGAACGCGGGATTCAGGAAGCAGATCCTCCTGAACGGCCACGGCCAGGAGTACGTAATTCCAAACGCTCTCCACCAGTTTGCCAAGAGGTATCAGGTGCCAGCGATCCTTGTGAACGTGAACTGGCCGACGGTGATTCCGAACTACCTCAAGGATAAGCAACACGGAGGGCCGTTCGAGACACCATTCAGGCATGCGGACGAAGCTGAGACATCATACTCCCTTGCTCTGTTCCCGGAGATGATCAGGCAAGAGGATGCGGTGGACACCACTCCCCGAGGGTTCATGCCTCCTGAACATACCGACGTCGGAGGCGACATCATGCACCGGCCGATTCCCGGGCATTGCCAGGTCGGGTTCGGCGGCATCGAAGTCATCATGTATCCGGAGGGGGTCATCGGGAGGCCCACCCTGGCTGATGCGGAAAAGGCACGGCCAGGCCTCGAGACTCTCCTTGATTACCTTGTGAAGCTCCATGACGATATCCTGGCCAAGTTCCCTCCAGGTGTTCTTCCCCCTGCGGAGCTGGTCACCCAAAGGCCTAAGGAAGAGGTTGAAGCGCTCTTGAAAGGGCCGTTCAACGGTGGGAGACATCTCTACACCGTTGGGTGGCCAACTTGAGCGATGGCGATCTCGGAGCAACGGTTCCACAATGGGCACCCGCGAAAGGGGATGGGCACATGGCTGAGAAGGCGCTTCAAGGGATTCGGGTGATCGACTTCACACGAATGCTTGCGGGACCATTCTGCGGCATGCTCCTCGCCGACATGGGCGCGGAGGTCATACATGTGGAGCGGCCCGAGATTGGCGACGAATCTCGCAGCTTCGCGCCGTTCATCGACGGGGTTGGCACCTGCTATCTGGCTTCAAACCGCAACAAGAAGGGGATCACGCTCAATCTCAAGACCGAGCGCGGCGTTGAGCTCTTCAAGGAGCTTGCCAAGGTGTCCGACATCGTGGTCGAGAACAACCGGCCCGGAACAATGGAGCGATTCGGCATCGGGTACGATGTCCTTTCCCGGATCAACCCTGGGCTCATTCTTACCTCGGTGTCCGGTTTCGGGCAGACCGGGCCGTACTCGCAACGGGTGGCGTACGATCTGGTGGCCCAGGCGATGGGAGGACTGATGAGTTTCACGGGCTACCCCGATTCGCCACCTACCCGCACCGGGAACGCCATGGGAGACTTCCTCGGCGGCCTGTTCGCTACCGTGGGCACGCTTGCCGCTTTGCACTACAGGGAGAAGACGGGGAAGGGGCAGTGGGTGGACGCTGCAATGGTAGATGCCGTTGTGGCGGTCCTGGAAAACGCCATCACGAACTACATGGGCCTTGGTGAAGTCTTGCAGCGTAACGGCAGCCGGATACGGGGAAACGCCCCGTACAACTGTTACAAGGCAAGGGATGGGTGGGTGGTAATCGGCGTGTCCGGCGACATAGTCTGGCCCAGGCTTGCGAAGGCGATGGGCAGGGAGGACATGACCACGGATCCCCGGTTCTCACGCGTGGAGGCCCGAGTGAAGAACGTGGACCAGGTTGATGCCATAGTCGGGGAGTGGACGGCCGGACAGCTAACTAGCGACATAGTGTCGATCCTTGAGAAGGCCGGGGTTCCATGTGCCCCGGTGTTGGGCATTGATCAGGTCGTGAGGGACCCACACGTTCAGGCCCGCGAGATGGTGGTGAAGGTGGACTATCCAGGTATTCCTCCGGTGTACCTGAGCGGCATCTGCCCGAAACTGTCTCTCACGCCCGGGACGGTGGATTCCCCACCGCCCACCCTCGGCCAACACAATGAGGAAATATACTGTGGACTGCTCGGGCTCGATAGGTCGGAGCTGGAGGAGCTCAAGGCTCAAGGAGTCATTTGAGAGGGGAGCACTCCAGTTCGAGGAGGTCCGCTCATGCTCGTAGGCTTCAGTGTACCGGGCTTGAGAGGACGCTGGAGGGCTGGTGGTTTATCGGCTATCAGGTTTTCGGCTGCGATGAGACTCACGGCCGAGCAGGGCTCTGGGGAAGGAGGGAGAGATGAGCGATGGCTCACCCTGCCATCCCTGATGCGTCGCTCTTCACCGGGATGCAGCGAGGGGAGGGGGGACGCTGCCGGCGGTGCGTGGGGATGCGAGGAAGGAGTGGCAACCTCAGCCAGATCCAGAACCAGCAAGACATCTGAGCCGACAGGAGGGATAAGCAGTGAGAAGAACGGGTAGTGGCAGGGTTGGCTTGCTTGTTGCGCTCCTTGTCGTCTTGGTGGCATCGATGTCCCTTGGGAGTGTTTTTGCAGCGTCCGGTGATTACCCTACCAAGCCGATTCAGGTGGTGGTCGGCTGGGGTGCAGGCGGAATAACCGACCGCAGCGCGCGCGGGGTCGCACCTGTCGCCGAGAAGTTCCTCGGGCAGCCGTGGGTGGTGACTAACATGCCCGGAGCAGCTGGCGCGATAGGGGCGGCACATGTGCTGAGGCAGAATCCCGACGGTTACACACTTCTCTTCGGTTCGGAGACCATGTCCATTTGGCAGTTGATGGGCCTCTCTGAGTACAGCTACAAGGACTTCGAGCCAATAATGCTGTGTACTCAAGGTGTGCCTGCCATCGCGGTGAATGCGTCAAGGCCCTGGCGGACCGTTCAGGAGTTTGTCGAGTACGCCAAGGCAAACCCCAGAAAGATCAAACTCGGGATCGCCGGCCCGGCCACCACGGGAGCCGTGGCAGCAGCGATACTGCACAAATGCCTGGGGACCGAGCTATCGAACATAGCCTTTGAGGGAGGAGGTCCCGCAGTAACTGCTGCCCTGGGTGGTCACGTGGATGTCGTCATGGAGAACCTGCCTGACGTGGTTGAGCATCACAAAGCTGGTAAGCTGCGTATTCTGGCGATCTTCGACAACGAACGCATGGAGACGCTCCCGGACGTTCCCGCTCTGGGTGAAATATACGCGGGAACTAGGAACTACCTCCCCTACGGGCCGTACTTCGGGTTGTTCGCGCCGAAGGGTGTCCCTGCTGCCGTGGTATCCACTCTGACTGACGCGATGAAGAAGACGGTCGCGGATCCCAGGTGGCAGCAGTATGTGCGTGACGGGTATTTTCGGTCCCTAGCTCTGTCCGGAGAAGAGGCGCGGAAGTACCTGGACGAGTGGACCGCACAGACGGCATGGCTCATCTACGATCTGGGAGTGGCAAAGAAATCTCCTGAAGAACTCGGTATTCCCAAGCCCTGACAGCATCCGGCGACTGTATCGACCTCACGGGCGGGCGCCGTGCCCCGGGGCACACGCCTGCCCGGCGGTGCCGGAACCCGAGCCGCTGTCTCCCGAAGGGGGACTGATGTCTTGTGCGGATGAGGTGGCCTGGCGGGAACGCGACGGACTACGTGAGCGCACTCGTTTTTGCCGCAGTCGGGGTAACGCTGCTGATAGGCGCGGCACGCCAACCCGACTTCGGAGTGTCGAACCAGTCTCCCGGAGTCTTTCCCGCGGTAGTCGGCGCCATCACGATTCTGGCCAGTCTGTCTCTGGCCGTGGAGACGGCCCGGAGAAGCGCGGACCGCAGACGCGCTGATGATAAGAGCGTCGACGGCGAGAGTCCGGTCAATAGGGACACGGACGTCCCGGCGACCAGTCCCGGCCGGTTTTTCGGCGTGGTCGCTGCGATCCTCGCCTACGTGTTGTTGCTGAGGCGCGTCCACTTCGCACCGGCAAGTTTCATTTTCCTGGTCGCGCTGATGGTCGTGTTGAAGAGCGGGAGCGTCCTGAGGATCATCGTTATCTCGCTGTGCGCGGTGGTGGCGGTTCAGCTAGTGTTCGGCACGGCGTTCAGGGTGGTACTGCCGTGACACGTTGCGCGCCGCTGCGGTGAGGGGGTGATAGGCTTTGGCAGTCGGGTCGCTGCTTGCCAAGGCGATTCTCATACTGGTCTCGCCAAGGATGCTCTTTCTCGTCGTAGCGGGGGTGGCTGCAGGTATCGTTGTGGGCGCCCTGCCCGGGCTCTCCGTCACCATGGCGGTAGCTTTGTTGACGTCCCTCACGTTTGGCTGGGACATTCAGTCCGCACTGGTCCTCATGATATCGATATGGGTCGGCGGCTGCTACGGAGGCAGCAAATCGGCAGTGCTGCTCAACATTCCTGGCGCGCCCGCGGCTGTCGCGACAGGCTTTGACGGATATCCTCTGGCCAGACTGGGCGAGGCGGCATTTGGCATGGGCGTTGCCACTGTTGCCTCGTGCCTGGGAGGACTGTTTGGTACAGGGGTGCTTGCCGTTGCTGCTCCGGCCATCGCCGAGATCGGACTGAAGTTTGGGCCCCCCGAGTACTTCCTCCTCGTGATGTGGGGTCTTACCACGGTGGGAAGCCTCTCGGCCAAGTCTCTGTCCAAGGGACTCCTCAGTGCGTGCCTGGGGCTTGCTGTCTCCATGGTGGGCTTGGACACGATGTACGGTACGGGCCGGTTCACCTTCGGTAGCATTGAGCTCGCGGGCGGCATTCACTTCGTGCCAGCGCTGATAGGTGTGTTCGGCTTATCAGAGGTGCTGCTTCATCTCGAGAAGCGGAGAGTCAAGACTGTTGCCGAGAGGATCGGTGCGGACACCTTCAAACGGTATCTTTCTGCGTTTGCGAAGCACGTTCCGTTGACATTGCGATGTGCCGTGATCGGGACCATCATCGGAGCCATCCCGGGCATAGGTGGCGAGATCGCCTCTCTCGTGGCTTACGATCACGCAAAACGGACGGTCAAGAGACCCACAAGGCAGTTCGGCGAGGGGGCATACGAAGGAGTGCTTGCGCCCGAGACCGCCAACAACGCGGCAATCGGGGGCGCACTCATCCCCCTTCTTACTCTGGGTGTACCCGGGGATGCCGTTACCGCGGTGATCCTCGGCGTGCTGTACATCCATGGCATCAGACCGGGACCGCTCGTATTCAACCAGGATCGGCTCTTCTTTGCCGTTATCGTCTTGGTATGTGCGCTCGCCCACATCGTGATGCTGTGGTTGGGGTTTGCGGGGAACAGGTGGCTGGCACGAGTCGTTACGGTGCCGTTGCCCGTGCTCATGCCCATCGTCGTTTTGCTGTCGGTGGTTGGGTCGTTCGCAGTACAGAACCGCATCTTCGACGTGTACCTGATGGTCGCATTCGGGTTGGCCGGCTACCTGCTGAAGAAGGCCGACTTCCCGGTTGGGCCTGTCATCCTTGGTGTGATCTTAGGTCCTATGGCGGACGGGGAGCTTCGCAGGACACTCGCGCTCTACGAAGGCGACGTGCTACGCGCATTCGTGACCCGCCCCATATCTCTGGTGTTGGCGGTGCTGGTGGGTTTCACAGTTCTCAGCCAGAGTGAGACGGCGAAGGCGATCGTGCTACGGTTCCGTCTAGGATTCTCGGGAAGGCCAGCCAGGCCTGGCTAGCCGTCTGCGTGATGGGACAACTCCCCAGAGAGGCTGCCTTGGAATCGATCTAGCCCTTCGGCGGGCTGCACATACCGACACAGGGGCTACTGAGAGGGTGAACTGAGGGTGCGTGTGGATACCGAGCGAAAGGGACCGGACTGGGAGGCGGCTTTCATGAGTTGTGACATGCACAAGACCGCGCTTGAACTAATATCGATGAGGCGCAGTATCAGAACGTACTATCCTGACGACGTTCCTGATGAGCTCCTTGCGCTCGTACTCGAAGCGGGGCGCCAGGCTCCTTCCGGGGAAAACGCCCAACCCTGGCGGTTCATCGTGGTAAGGGACGAAGCACGGCGCAAGATCCTCGGGGATATCGCCGCGCGGGGCAGCGGTCGCAGGTTTACGGCGGAATTCCTTACCAAGAGGATGCACAAGCGCTTCGAGTCCCTCGAAGACGAGGAAAAGCGCCGACGGGCTTTTGAGAAGCTTACAAGCGGGAACGTGTCTTCGTTTCTCAGCACGGCCCCGGTCGTAATCGTGGTCGTGGGGAAGAAAGACGTCTGGGACCTCCCCTTCGATTGCTCGGCAGCCATCGAGAACATGTTGCTGATGGCCCCGGCCTTGGGGCTGGGGGCGTGCTGGGTCATAGCGCTGTGCATCGACGTGCGCGACGAGGAGAGAGTCCGGGAAGTGCTCAACATTCCTGCGGATTACAAGGTAATAAGCGCGATATCCCTAGGCTACTCGCCTCAGCACCCGAAGCCAAGGCCCAGGCTGCCTTTGACAGAGCTTGTGTTCAAGGAGACGTTCGGCGAGCCTTACTTCGTGGAAGCGCCTGCGGTGAAGACAGAGGGGGAGGAATAGGACATGGCGTTGGAGACCCGTTCCACTGAGGAGCTGAAGGGATATGCGAATCAGGTGATCTTCGACGTAGTCAAGGCGTTTTGGGACGAACGCGGACTTGGCGCCAGATTCCGGTTGTACAACGTTGGCAAGGATTACTTTCTCGACAAGTTCGGGCTGCGTGGGGAGGGCTGCGGAGACTTCGAGACCGTCGTCACCGAGCTCTCCAGAGGACTCAAAGCGGAAGGGATTGCGGAGAAGCTCTCGGTCGAGCGGCGAGAGGAAAACGTCCTTACGGTCAAGGTGAGCGGATGCATTCATCGCCCGGTTGAGGAGAAGTTGGCTGCTGCCGGGGTCGCTCCCTTCTTCTGTCCATGCACGAATCTGGTGATGGCTCTCGCGCAGGAGGCGCTCGGGATGGCGACGGAGCAAGCCTGCATCGAGGTCCGAGGTGACGAGTGCATAGCCACGGTTGTCCTGTTCAAGCGTCCGGAACCGGATGGAGTTGTTGGCTAGAGCTCGAGCCTCAAGCTCCAGCTCCAGCCTCCAACTGGAGCCGGATGAGCTCAGGGCGCGAGGAGTCGTCCGGAAGAGGGGCACTTCAGTTCGGGGGGGCTGCTCATGGACTTTCAGTATACAAGCGAGCAAGAGATGACGCGGAAGATGGTCAGGGAATTCACGGAGAAAGCGATCATCCCAAAGGCCCAGGAGATCGATGAGAAGGACGAGTTTCCATTCGACATCTACCGAGCAATGGCCGACCTGAACCTGTTCGACCTTGAGGTGTCACAGGAGCTTGGTGGGCCGGGGATGGATAGCATCTGTGGGGTCATCAGCATCGAGGAACTGGCCAGAGGGAGCGTGGCTGTTGCCAACATGTGTTCGTCCGCGCGGCAGCACCTCTTCATTCTGGAGAAGTTCGGCTCCCCTGAGCAGCAGAAAGCGCTCATGCCCCGGATCGCTCGTGGGGAACTCATAGGCTCGTTCGCGCTCACCGAACCCGACGCGGGTTCGGACGCCTCGAGGGTTCAGACCAAAGCCGTGCCGGACGGAGACTCCTACGTCATCAACGGCAGCAAGATGTTTATCACGATGGCCCCGGTGGCGGATTTCTGTATCGTGATTGCTGTGACAGACAGGGAGAAGGCCACCAAAGGCATGAGCGCGATTCTGGTGGACCTCAAGCAGCCTGGTGTCACTGTAGGAAAGCCCGAGCGAAAACTCGGGCACCACGGGCAGCCAACTGCGGAAATCCATTTCGACGACGTTCGTGTGCCCAGGAGCAACCTCATCGGGCGAGAGGGCGAAGGGTACAAGATCGCTCTGAGCTCGCTGGATGGAGCGCGCCTTTGCGCCGGAGCGATCGCAACGGGCGCGATGGTAGCGGCATACGAGGCCTCGGTGCGGTATGCGAAGCAGCGGGTTCAGTTCGGGAAGCCCATCGCCGAGTTCCAAGCGATTCAGTGGATGCTGGTGGACATGGCCGTCGACATTGAGGTGTCTCGTCTGCTCTTGTACCGGGCCGCGGCAATCAAGGACACCGGAGCCAGGTACACGAGAGAGGCTGCCATGGCCAAGCTGTACGCGACGGATGCGGCTATGAAGAACACCACGAACGCAATCCAGATCCATGGCGGATACGGCTACATGAAGGACTACCCGGTTGAGAGGTACTTCCGGGACGTGAAGCTTACTCAGATCTACGACGGCACCAACGAGATACAGCGTCTCGTGATTTCGCGCTACGTCCTGGCGGACAATTGAGGATTCCCCATGGTGGACGGAGGCGGACGGACCGCTATTAGGTCCTGGACGATGCGACTGGATTAGCCCTGACAAGACGTTCTCCTCCACTACGTGGTGACGATCCGTTCTGACGGTGGGTGAACGCTGTGAACTTTGTGGTATGCATCAAGCAAGTGCCCGGGACGACTGACGTGAAGATAGATCCCGTGACCAACACTCTCATGCGCGAGGGCGTCGCAAGCATCATCAACCCGTTCGACAAGTTCGCGATCGAGGAAGCCATCCGCCAGAGGGATGTGCACGGCGGCAAGGTGACAGTCATCACCATGGGCCCGCTCCAGGCAAAGGAGGCCCTCAAGGAAGCGCTTGCGATGGGAGCGGACGATGCCGTGTTGCTCTCCGACAGGGCCTTTGCTGGAGCTGATACTCTGGCGACATCGTACACGCTTGCGCGCGCGATACGGAGGCTCGGCAAGGCGGACTTGATTCTGTGCGGGAAGCAGGCAATCGACGGGGACACTGCCCAGGTGGGAGCGGGCATCGCCCAGCAGCTTGGCATCCCTCAGCTCACCTATGTGAGGAAGGTTACGATAGAAGGCACCATCCTGACCGTGGAGCGTGCGCTCGAGGATTGCTACGAAGTTGTGAGGTGCAGACTGCCTGCTCTTGTGACGTGCGTGAAGGAGCTGAACGAGCCCAGGCTGCCCACGCTGCGTGGCATCATGCTCGCGTCGCGAAAGGAGATAACGGTGTGGGGCGCGCAAGACATCGCGGCCAGCCCGGCAAGAATAGGGCTCAACGGCTCGCCCACGAGGGTGGTGAAGGTGTTCACGCCCACGCGCCGTCGCAACGGAGAGGTCTTGACGGGAGACGTTGACGAAGCCGTCGACAAGCTGGTTGAGAAGTTGCTTGAGGCTCGCGCCATCTGACGATCCGACCGCTTGAATGGCAGCATCGGATAGCAGCGCCTCAGAAGGCGGCGTGGCTGCCCCGGCAGTCTGAGCTGTGCCGGGAGCCCAAAGGGAGGGCCAGGGCTTGTCCATATGGGTTGACGCAGGCAGGTGCACGGGGTGCAAGCGGTGCGTGCGTGCGTGTCCCTACGGCGCTATCGTCGAGAAGGACGAGGCGGTGCAGATAGGGGAGACGTGCACGCTCTGTTCGGCTTGCCTGGGAGTCTGCGAGCGCGACGCGATCGTCCTCGAGGCTGTGCGGAGCAAGATGACCGGCCTTGAAGCGTACAAGGGTATATGGGTGTTTGCCGAGGTCCGTGCAGGCAAGACGGCGCCTGTCTCCCTCGAGCTGCTCGCCTACAAGCCCCCCAACTGGTTTGGACAGGGGAGCCTTAGGGTGGTAGAGTAGGA
>JANLFY010000024.1 GCA_024653485.1 Bacillota bacterium
TTTCTCAGTCCAGATGAATGTGTTTTGGGGTGACAAAATCACAGTCCGTTGACACACACGTTCAGCCGTCTCAGCCGTCAGGGCCGCCCAGCCAAGCTGACCTGCCGGCCCCCATTGTCCTCACCTCGCCGTCCCCGCCGCTCATGCTCAGTGCACCATGGCGTTCCTGTTCCCCAGCGACTTCCTGAAATGGCACGCCACGAAGTGGCTGTCCCCGACGTCGACGAACGCGGGGTCTTCGGCGGCACAGATGTCCTGTGCGTACCTGCACCTCGTGTGGAACCTGCACCCGCTCGGCGGGTTGATGGGGCTCGGCACGTCGCCCTCGAGGATTATGCGCTGCTTCTTCTTGGTTGGGTCAGGTATCGGCACCGCCGATAGCAGCGCCTCCGTGTACGGGTGTTGCGGGTTGTTGTACAGCTCGTGCTTCGCCGCGAGCTCCACTATCTTCCCGAGGTACATCACGGCGACTCTATCGGATATGTGCTTCACCACGCTCAGGTCGTGCGCTATGAAGAGGTACGTGAGCCCGAACTCACGCTGGAGGTCCTGCAAGAGGTTGATGACCTGCGCCTGGATGGACACGTCCAGGGCGGACACGGGCTCGTCACATATGATCAGCTTCGGGTTGACGGCGAGCGCCCGCGCCACGCCTATCCTCTGTCGCTGCCCGCCCGAGAACTCGTGAGGATATCTCTTCGCGTGAAGCTGCGAGAGGCCGACGACCTCGAGCAGCTCGCGCACCCTCTTCTCCCTCTCCTTTCCCCGGGCTATCCTATGGATCTCCATGGGCTCCCCGATGATGTCTCCCACGGTCATCCTGGGGTTGAGCGACGCGTACGGGTCCTGGAAGATTATCTGCATGTCCTTGCGCAGCTCGCGCATTTCTTCGCGCCCCAGTTTGAGGACGTTCTTGCCCTCAAAGACTATCTCCCCCGACGTCGCTTCTATCAGCCTCAGGATGAGTCTTCCCGTCGTCGACTTGCCGCACCCGCTTTCGCCGACCAGCCCCAGGGTCTCGCCGCGGTTTATGTGGAAGCTCACCCCGTCAACTGCTTTCACGGAGCCGACTTTCTTGGAGACGACGATCCCTTTCGTTATCGGAAAGTGTTTCACCAGGTCCTTTACCTCAAGAAGCACCTCTCCCATGACGCCCCACTTCCTCCTCGAGTTCTCACATTGTAGGCGGGTTCCTCTAGTTCTTATGGTAGCCGAGGAACTTCCAGCATCTGACCTGGTGCCCGTCCTCGACGTCAACTAGCTCAGGCTCTTCCTCCTTGCAGATGTCCCGAGCGAAGCTGCACCTCGGATGGAACCTGCATCCCGGCGGCATGCTGAACGGATTGGGTACTACTCCCTCGATGACCTGCAGCCTCTCGCGATCCTCGTTCACCTTTGGAATGGACCCCAGAAGGCCCAGCGTGTACGGGTGCTCGGGTTCCTTGAAGATCCTCACCACGTCCGCGCTCTCGACTATCTTGCCGGCATACATCACTACGACCTTGTTCACTGTCTCGGCTATGACCCCGAGGTCGTGGGTGATGAGCATGATGGCCGTGCCTAGATCCTGCTTGAGTTTGAGCATGAGGTCGAGGATCTGCGCCTGGATGGTCACGTCGAGCGCCGTCGTGGGCTCATCAGCTATGAGGAGCCTCGGGTTGCATGACAGCGCCATGGCTATCATGACCCTCTGACGCATCCCACCGCTCATCTGGTGCGGATACTCGTCCACTCGCTTCTCCGCTGACGGAATGCCCACCAGTTTCAGCATTTCTATTGTCTTCGCGCGGGCCTCTCTCTTTCCTACCTTCTGGTGGAGCATGATCGCCTCCATGATCTGGTCGCCTATGGTAAACACAGGGTTGAGGCTGGTCATGGGCTCCTGGAATATCATCGAGATCTCATTCCCTCGGATGTGCCTCATCTCAGCCTCTGTCTTCTCAAGTATGTTCTCTCCCTCGAAGATGATCTCGCCGTCGATTATCTTCCCGGGCGGATTCGGGATGAGCCGCATCACCGAGAGAGACGTCACGCTCTTGCCACACCCGCTCTCCCCCACGATGCCGATGGTCTCGCCTTTCTCGACCGAGAACGATACGCCGTCCACAGCCGGAACGACCCCGTCTTCCGTGTAGAAATACGTCTTGAGATCTCTTACCTCCAGAAGCGTCTCGCCCATGGTCAAGCAACTCCTCCCTACACCCTGCGGTTCTGAAACTTCCATCGCTTTCGTGATGAGTTTTCTACTCAGGACTCCCGTTTCCTGCTTTTGCACCCCAGCGCATTGCGCTTCATTGCGATTCGTTGTGTTGCAGGCCACGCCGCCCGTCGCCGCGCAGCCCGGCCTCGCCGGAGACCACGCGGCGCCACGAGGCATCAAGCGGCAAGGACCGGCAGCCGCCAGGATACAGCATCTAGCGCGCTCAGCCCATGACCAGTTCCAGCTTATCGTTGGGAATCCTTCCGGGTATCCTGCCTCTCTTGGCTATGGGCCTCCCGGCGACCTCCTTGAGGTCGAGGGTCATGTCGATGGGCGGCGCCTGTGAGATGAAGCTCCCTACGCCGAAAGCGTGTGCCCCGGCCGCGGCAAGCTCGCGTATCTTGTCGGGATACAAGCCTCCTGACACGAGGATCCTCACGTGTCCGTACCCTGCCTGGTCAAGGCGGGCTCGGACCTCAGCCACCAGATCCGGCGTCACCCCGCCGCGCTCACCCGGGGTATCCAGGCGGACTCCGGCGAGGTGTTTCCCCAGCGCCTCCGCGACCCGAAGAGCCTCCTCGGCCTCGTCTTTGAAGGTGTCCACGAGGATGATCCTCGCAGCGTCAGGCGGCATCAGCTCGTCGTATGCCTTTGCCACCTCGACCGTGTCCCCCACGATGAGAAAGACAGCGTGCGGCACCGTCCCCGACGGCTCCCTTCCCAGGAGTTTGGCCGCAAGGATGCAGCTCGCTCCATCGACGCCCCCGATCACGGCCGCCCGCTCCATGACGGGCGCGACCGCCGGGTGGACGTGCCTCGCGCCGAAACATATGACCTGCCTTCCGCCAGCCGCCTCTTTCACCTGGCGGGCGGCGGTGGCCCACCCGCTGGAGCTCGCAAGAAACCCCAGGATGGGGGTCTCGAACATGCCGAACTCCTCATACGGACCCTCTATTCGCATCACGACGTCTTTGGGGGAGAATTCCTCTCCCTCCGGGACCGACCACACCTTCACCTGCTTGCCTTCAAGGAGGTGAAGCACCTCGCCGACGCCTGCGAATATGCCGGACTTGCGGGGGAAGATCTCGCCGACCACCGGCACCCGCCCGAGGTTCAGCTTGTCCAGGATCTCGCGCGTCTTCACAAAGTAGATGTCTGTAGTGAGGCCCCGGCGGATCTCGTCGTGCTGCGCTGAATGGAACCGCGCCTTGGGATCCACTCGTACGGCTCGGACGTCGCCCAGGGTGCGGATCTCGCCGGTCTCCGCTCGAGTGTTCGAGACAGGCGCACGGCCAATCGCGTTCTCGGGCATTGCAGGGTCTTCTCCTTTCGTCATCTCCACGTCGTCGAATGGGCGAGTTGCCGCCACACGCCCTACCCGAGCTTTCGCCCCAAGATACTCGGGCTCGATTCCTATGAGCCGTCGTCGCCCCGGCCGCAAGAGGCCAGGGCCGGCACGCGACCACATGCAAGCGGCCCCAACTCAAGCAAGATTATACCACGCATACCCTCCAAATGGAACGGGCTAGCTGCGGCGCGTAGGCACACGGTCTCTGTCCCTCGCTCTCTCAGCTGTGCCCCCCAGCGCCGACCAGCACCCGTGGTACACCTGGACGTACCTCTCGTAAAGTCCGAGGACCTTCTTCACGTACTCCCGAGTCTCAGGAAACGGGATATCGTCTATCTCGTCGATTCGCCCCGTCCAGCGCGCCGTATCCAGCCACTTGCGGACGTTTCCCCGCCCTGCGTTGTACGCGGCGAGCACGAGCACTCTGTCCCCTCCAAACTCGCGCTCTAGCGACGCGAGGTACCAAGTCCCGATGCGGACGTTCACCTTTGGGTCGTCCAACATCTCAGGGTGAAACTGGCTCAGACCGAGCTCGCCTGCCACCCACCTGCCTGTATCAGGCATCACCTGCATGAGGCCACGCGCGCCCTTCTCAGACACGACGCTCGGCCTGAACCTGCTCTCCACTCTCATGAGCGCCGTCACGAGGAACGGATCCACGTTGTGTTCGGCGCAGTACTGCGTCACTATGTCTTTGTAGGGAGTCGGATAGGCCCTCTCCAAGTACCACCTTGAATGCAAGAAGAGATACACGCCAAGGAGCGCACAGGACAAGGCGAGCGTCCATCGCGCCGCTCGGCGCACACTCAATACGACCACGGCCTCACCATCCCCGGGGTTGCGGTCCGTTACTATTCGATATACATCGCGGTGGCGTTCTATTCGCGCGGCTTCGGGCCCGGAACCGAACGATCCTCTCGTCAGGGAGCAAGCCCGCGCGTGTCCGCGGCGAGCCGGCAAAGGATGTCCTCCACTTGCCGAGCGACGTCTTCGGTCCCGCGTGAGTTGTCGACCACGAAGTCAGCCCTTCGCAGTCCGTCTTCGAGGCGCGCTTGCGCCTTCACACGATCGAGGGCTTCCCGGCGCGAAAGCCCGTCCCGTGCCACGATCCTCTCCACACGCACAGCCTCTGGGGCGGTCACGAAGATGACCCGGTCGACCAGGGCGTCGAGGCCCGCTTCGTACAGCACAGCGGCGTCCACCACGACGAATGAGTGGCCGCGGGCGGCCGCCTCCCGGACCTCTGTCTCGGTGGCTTCGCGGAGCCGGGGAAACATGATCCCATTCAAGCGGGCAAGGGCTTCAGGGTCGCTGAAGACGAGCCAGCCCAAGGCGCGGCGGTCGAGAGTGCCGTCATCACGGCGGAACTTTGGTCCAAACTCCCGGATGATCGCCTCGAGCGCGGGCTCGCCAGGCTCAACGAGGGCGCGGGCTACGCGATCCACATCGACAACGAACGCCCCCCGCCGCGCAAGCTCCGACGCGACGAGGCTCTTACCGCTCCCAATGCCCCCTGTCAGCCCGATGATCACCGCCACAGCCCCCACGCATGTCACCTGCGTGCGATTACGCCCCGGGGCAGGCTCTCCCGACCCAGAGCAACGCCGCACGATGAGGAGAGATTCGAGGAGGATTCCCGAATTCCTGCCTGGGGCAGTTTGAGATCACATGAGCCTCATGAGGCCCAGCAGGATGAGGAGACCACCCGGCACCTTCTCGAGCCCCGGCGCAACGGCGCTTGTCTTGACCCTTCGTCCGAGCGAGATGCCCGCGCTCACGAAGACGGTCTGGGTGACGCAGGCGACGAGAGGCGTCAGGGCGGTCGGCAGCCCAGCCATCCCGGCCCCAAACCCCACTGTTAGGGCGTCCAGCGCTAAAGCGAGACCAAGGAGAAGCGCTTCCAACGACGTGATTGTGCCGGAGGAGTCGAGATCCGCGCGCGCGGGCTCCTCAAGGACGGCGGTCACGAAGACGAGCGGCTCGGCGACTCGGCCGCGCCACCCGGACGGCGTGCGCGTCCTCGCGCGGCGGGCGTCGAGCGCGGCGGGCGCGCTCCCGGGCGCGCGCCTCCGAAAGAGGGTCCAGGCGCCCAGCGCCATCAGGGTGACCCCGCCTATCAGTCTGCCCGCGACCGGAGTGAGGAATCCCGATATCGCGCGCCCACACCCTACCGATACGAACACCACCGCCGCGGACACGACGTTCATCGCGACGAGCGACCCAAACGGCACTCTTATGCCGCGCAGACCTTCGGCCACCCCCGCAGCGAACCCGTCAATGCTCACCGCAACCGCGAACAGCAGAACCGCCAGCACTTGCCCATCTCTCCCCCGCCGCATCCTCGGACCGCATCGTCGCGGTCCTGATTGACACGATACGGCGTGCGGGGAGCGTAGGTGCAGGTACACGGAGAAAGGCCCCGGGACCAGCGCCCGGGGCCTCTTCGTCACGTCTAGACCGTCACCCGATCTTAGAACGGGATTGTGATGGTCAGCTTGTAGAGGTCGTGGTCGGCGTTCCCAGCCGGATCAGCCGTGGAGATCCACTCCCACGGACGGCCATCGTCGAGGTCGTCGTCGCACTCGTCGTTCAGGCCGCTCGCGCCGTAGCTCAGCTTGATGGTGCTGTCGCCCAGCTTCACGGTGTAGGCCGCGTCCAGAGCGCCCTTGAACTCGCCACCCTGCGACTTATATGCATAGCCGACCTCGAAGGTGCTGTTCGCAGACACAGCGTACGTGAGCTTGTTGTAGAGCGTTGTGGCGTAGTCGCAGTGCGAAACGCTGGTCTCATTGCTCTTGCCTACGAGAACAGCGATCTTGTCCGAGAGGACATCGTTCACGACGATGTTCGCGTCAGCGTACCCAACATAGGTCGTCTCAGCGTCAGGCGAGTTGAGCCACACGCCCCTCGCGAGCCCCGCGACCGTCGCGTCGACCTGCTTCACGCCCGCGGTCACCAGGCTCTGCTTCGCCTCGGCGTACACCTCGCCGTCGAAGCGGGTATGGCTGCCCACAACCGTGTCATCGTCGATGAAGTCGTACTCGCCAGACTCGTACGCCGCGCTGCCCTTTACGAGCACTCCCTCGATGGGCTTGGCCTCGACTGATCCGTCGAGCTTGAAGCCGGAGCCCTCAAGGGACCCGAGGTTCGCGCCCATCCACTGCGCGCCGCCGTTCACGGTCACGATCTCGACCGGCTTGTACTCGACCTTGCCGTAGACATTCTTCCTGTAGTCATCCGCGTAGGCACCGCTATCCACCAGGAACGCCTGATAGGAGCCGCCCACCGTCACCTTAACCGGCTGGGCCGGGCTGAACTCGGCGCTTCCGGACAGCTTGTTGTAATCATTGTTGTCCACGGTGCCGTCGTAGTTGACGCGATAGTCGTTGCCGAGCGTCAGCTTGACAGCCTGGCCGGCGATGTTCACGTTGGTGACGGCCTGGCCCTGGATCTGACGGCGGCCCTTGAACAGATCGACGTCACTCTCGTCCGCGTCATAGTCCACCGCGACCGCCTGGAACGTGGGATCCACGGCGCGCACGTTGCCGCTCAGCGTGACATTGCCCAGCGCGATGCCCGCGAGGTTCAGCTCGAACGCGTAGACGCGCTTGTCCCATGTGTCCGCTCCGTACTCCTTCTCCAGGTCGGCAGCGAACGCCGCCGTGAAGGTCGCGCCTTCGGAGATCTGGAGAGGCCCGGTGATGTCGCCCGCGACGTTCACCACTGCAGCCTCAGCGTCCGCGCCCTTCGCGGCCACTACCGCGCCGATGGTGTACCCACCGGGGAGGCCATAGGTCGCCCGGCCGAACGCGTACCTCGGATTCCCGGGCCCATCTTCATCTTCCATCGAGATGGCGTATCCCGTGAAGTTGATTCCGAACGGCTGGCCAGCGACCTTGAGAGTCGCACGGTCGCCGTCGCCGATCGTAGCAACCAAGCCAAGCGGGTCGCCGAAGCCTGCGAAGGCGTAGTCGCCCTCAGTGGCGTCCGTCAGGCTGAGCGTGAAGGGCGTGCCCTTGAAGACGAACAGGTAATTGTCATCAGGGTTCTGGTCCACCTCAAGCTCGATCGCCTTGTACAGCCGGAGCGGGATGTGAGCCGACATCGTCTCGCCCTCGGCGAAGTCGATGTTGAGGTAGAGCGTGGACATCTCCAAGAGGTCAACCCCTAGAGGATCATTGTCCGGACCGTCCGAGTAGATGACCCCGCCATCATATACGACCTTGCCCACGTACTGGCCGCCCACGCTGATGGTCGCGCCCATGGCGGGAGCGGACAGGGCAGCCACTAGGAGAACAGCGAGGACTATTCCTAGGCTTTTCCTCATTTTCTTTCCCCCTTATCGGTTACTCTATGTCTCTTGTTGAGACCCGGGGGAAGCCTTGTGTCATGAGTCACCTTGTTTCCTCACGACCTCGTGCGTTCCCCGAGGATCTCTGCTGCGTCATCTGCTTCGGCTTGTGCTGCGACGAAGCTGCGTCGTGTGCATGCGTATTCATTCACTTAGCCGCGTAGCTAACCTTCGGGGTTTCACCTCCTTTCCGTCTACGTGGCTAAACTTGGTTACTTGCGCGTAGTCCAGAAACATGATTTCTTTTCCATACTATACGGGACCTGCGGATATGTCAATGATTTCTTAAGGCCCCATCACGCCCCTATTATTCTACGCGATGGCAAATTCTCCTTCTGCACTTCGGGGTGTATTCAAACATTTGTTGCCCCGACTTCGCGGAGATCGAGCCAGTTGGGCCCGGCTTTGAGGTCCACCTTGAGCGGTACGTCGAGTGCCACCGCACTCTCCATCGCCTCCCTCGCCAGCGCCGATACCTCGCCGAGTTCGGCCTCGGGCACCTCGAAGACGAGCTCGTCATGGACCTGGAGGACCATCTTGCTTGCGAGGCCGCGCTTCCGAAGCTCCCGGTGGACGGTGACCATGGCCAGCTTGATGATGTCAGCCGCAGTGCCCTGGATAGGCGTGTTCATCGCGGTTCTCTCCGCGAACTTCCTCGCCGGCACGTTCCTGCTGTTGAGGTCCGGCAGGTAGCGGCGCCTGTTCAAGAGGGTCGTGACGTAGCCCACCCGCCGCGCCGCCTCCACCACATCGTCCATGTACCTCTTCACACCACGGTAGTGGCGGAAATACGTCGTTATGAAGAGCGCGGCTTCCTTCCTGGAGATCCCCAGCCCCTTGGCCAGGCCGAAATCGCTGATACCATACACTATGCCGAAGTTCACGGCCTTGGCCCTGCTGCGCATCTCAGGGGTGACGTCGCGGATGTCCACCCCGAAGACCGAAGCCGCAGTGCGCGCGTGAATGTCTTCGTCCCGCCTGAACGACGCGACGAGCTCCTCGTCCCGCGAGAAGTGCGCGAGCACTCTCAGCTCGATCTGTGAGTAGTCCGCGCTCAGCATCAGCCTATTCGCCCCGCCGGGAACGAAGACCGCCCTGATGCGCCGTCCCTCCTCCTTTCGAACGGGGATGTTCTGAAGATTGGGATCGCTGCTCGAAAGCCTGCCCGTCGCCGTCACCGTCTGGTTGAAGGTCGTGTGTATGCGTCCCGTGGTAGGGTTGATAAGGGACGCCAGGGCGTCGGCGTACGTCCCTTTCAGCTTTGCGATCTCCCTGTACTCCACCAGCTTCGCGGCTATGCGGTGGCGCGATGAGAGCTCCTCCAGCACCTCTGCGTCTGTGGAGTATCCGGTCTTGGTCTTCTTCACCGCGGGCAAGCCCAGTTTCTCGAAGAGAATGTGTCCGAGCTGCCTTGGGGAGTTGATGTTGAACTCCTCCCCGGCTAGCTCGTATATCTCCCGCTCCAGCTCGGCCATGCGAAAGGCCATGTCTCGAGACAGGCGTCGTAGACCCTCCGGGTCCACGGCTACGCCGGCCATCTCCATCTCCGCCAGCACCGTCACGAGCGGCATCTCCACGGAACAGAACAGCTTTTGCATTCCGAAGTCCATGAGCTTCTTCGTGAGGCCCTCACGGAGGCGCGGCAGCCGGACGAGGCCTGCGCACACCGCGTCCCTCACTGCGTCGGGCTCGGCCTCGGCGACCGTCCTCGGCAGCCCCCCGCGCCCCGTGCGCGAAAAGAGCGCCTCGACTGGCCAAACGTCCTCCCCGAGTTCTTCGCGGATAACGTGCGTAAGGTCGCTCTTGCGCTCCGGGCTGACGAGGTAGGCCCCTATCATGGTGTCGAAATACAGGCCCTCGAGCCGAACCCCCCTCCTGAAGAGGTGGATCGTCTTGGGCTTCGCGTCATGACAAACCTTGGAGATCCGGTCGTCCTCGAAGACGGGCCTGAGGATATCGAGGACCGCCCTCTCATCGAAGGCCGGCGCTCCCAGGCACGAGTGGCCACAAGGCACGTAGAAAGCCCTCCCATCGGGGATGGCGAACGCCATGCCCACGATGCCCGAGCGCATCGGATCCGGGTCCGCCGCGACCAGGTCGAAAACGAAGTCCTTCGCATCCGCAAGATCGCGCGCGAGCGATCTGACACCGTCAAGGTCCGCCACTGTCACCGGGCCGCCCCTGTCGGACGCGCTCGCTCCGACGCCTCCGCCGGCACTCGACCGCCGCGCCTCATCGTCCGCCGCCTCAGCGTCCTCTTCGCAAGCCAAGTGTCCGGCGGCCTCGCCGAGCCTTCCCGCTCCCAGCTCCTCCTCACGGAAGAGGCTCTGCGCGCCGGGCGAGCCTGTCCGCGCCACCGCTCCGGTCTTCCCAGGCGATCCGGCGCGCCCCCTTGCCGCCGCCGAACTTGCCCTGGCCTCCGCGGGCATCTTGGACTCGAGCCTTCGGAGGAGGCTACGAAACTCGAGGCGCTCAAATAGCTCCGCAAGCTTCTCATAGTCGGGCCCTTCCAGTCGGCACATCTCCAGCTCGAAGCGGATGGGCACGTTTCGATCGATCACCGAGAGCTTCCTCGAAAGCCGAGCCTGCTCCGCGTGTTCGCGAATGAGGTCGCGGGCCCGGGCGGGCTCGATTGCGTCTATGTTCCGAAGAATCTCCTCGACGCCGCCCATCCCCTGGATGAGCTTGACGGCAGTCTTCTCGCCGATGCCCGGCACTCCCGGAATGTTGTCGGAGGCATCCCCGGCTAGGCCTTTGAGGTCCGGCACCTGCGAGGGATGGACGCCGAAGCGCTCTCTCACCGCGGCCTCGTCGAACACCTCCATCTCGCTTATGCCCCTCTTCGTGATGAGAGCCCGAGTGAGCGGCGAGACGAGCTGGAGCGTGTCCCTGTCCCCGGTGACGATGAGCGATTCGCATCCCGCCTCCTCGGCCATCCTCGTTACCGTCCCGATGATGTCGTCGGCCTCGTAGCCGTCGATCTCGAGGACCGGGACGCGGAACGCCTCCACGAGCTCCTTGACGAGGGGCATCTGGGACGCGAGCTCGTCGGGCATGCCCTTGCGCGTGGCTTTGTACCCTTCGAACTCCAGGTGGCGAAACGTTGGCGCTGCCTTGTCGAAAGCCACTGCGAGGAAGTCCGGCCTCTCCTCTTCGACAAGACGCAGGAGCATGTTGGCGAAGCCGTACACGGCGTTCGTCCGCTCGCCCGCTTTCGTGCTGAGGTCGGCCTGGATCGCGTAGAACGCCCTGTTCGCGAGGCTGTTGCCGTCGATGATGACCAGCTTCTTGCGTGCCATGCTCAATGCCTCCGCGCCTCTTGACGGCCCGTGCCGGCCCGGATTAGTATGCGCCCCCGGAGCGGGCGTCATCAGTTTCTTCCTCATATTCCGTGGGATTCCTGCAAGAAGGACGAGAAAAGGGCGTGGACCCCGAGGGTAAGGCGGGGGCTCTGCCCCTCGGAGAGGCGAAGGCCCCCCGGGAAAAGCGGAGGCTCTCCGGGAGAAGCGAACGGCGTGATCCTGCACCAGCGGCCATCAGACGCTAGCGGCGCTCGAGAGGCTCGCGAGAGGGCTCATCCGAGGCGGAACGGTTGGCGGTGATTTGACGCGGCGTAAGTGCACGCGCTCTGAGAAGTGAAGGGTCAATGGGAGCGGCCGTCCACATCCACAGAGGGCGGAGAGTGAATGGAGCGGAGGGAGCTGGAGCGGATGGAGCCGCCACGGGACACCGGGATGAGGGATTAGGGATTAGGGACTAGGGACTACGGATGAGGGCGGGGCACAGCCAGCATCCCCGGCAGCGGCCGGCAGCGGGCGGTCGCCCTCGAGCAGGACGCCCGCCCGCCGAACCACGGAGTCTATCGTCGGCAGTGCCCGTCAAGCGCGGCCATGACGCATGAAGGCAGCGTCATGCCGAGATCCCGGGCGAGAGGCTCAAAGCGACGTTCATGCGACCGGCCTTGCAGGCTAGAGGTCGAGTATGCGGCCGAGCAGGTATTGGGCGACCTCTATCTCGCCATACGTCTTCGCGAGTTTCCAGTCCTGGCTGAGCACGGCCGTGACGAGGTCGGGCGAGATACCGAGCTCCGCCGATAGCGCCTCCGCGAGCCTCTTCTTCGCGAGATCGCCCAGGCCGGCCCAGTCTTGGTTGACCAGGCTGGTAGCCTCTTCTTCGGTGAGACCTCGCTCGACCAGCCTCTGAATCAGTCTGGGCTGCAAACCTTCCTTGACCGAGTTCCAGTCGCCGCGCGCCAGGGCCTCCACGTCCGGTGCGGTGAGCGTGCCCTTCGAGAGGATGCTCACTTTGGCGGTCAAATCGTCCTTCGTGACCAGGCCGCGTGCCTTGATGAACTTCGGCTCGCCCGCCGCATCGGCGACCACGTACACGTCATCTCCGCGCAAGAGCTTGTCCAGGCTGGTGGCAACGGTGTTCCTGTATATCCTCGTGTCCAGCCCGCACGTGATGACCTGCTCCGTATTCCCTGGCGTGGTCACCTTGATCGTGCCCTCGCGCGTGTCCACGCTCGCCAGCTTGCCCTCGGTTATCTTGAGGTCGACGAGGGACTTCACCATCCACGCCGTCTCTGCCCTCGTCGTGGCCGCGTCGGGCTCAAACACCACTCCGAAGTGAATCGGGAGGATGCCGAGCGCGTGCGCTGTCTCAACGGCCCTGAAGGCCCAGTGGTCGGGCGTGACATCCGTGAAGCTGGGCTCGGGCTCTTCCAGGGAGTCCATCTTCTCAGCGAGCTTCGCGACCCTCACCAGCATAGCCACCATTTCGGCACGGGTGATGTGCCTCTCCGGCTTGAACGTGCCGTCCGGGTAGCCAGAGACGATGCCGGCTTCGGCGAGGGCTGTCACGTAAGCCTTGGCCCAGCTGTCTTTGATGTCATCGAACCTGGGCTCGCCCGTCGGACGGATGGCGAAAGCCCTCGCCACCATCTTGGAGAACTCCGCGCGCGTCACCGGATTCTCGGGTTTGAACGTGCCGTCGGGGTATCCCGAGATGATCCCCTCATCCACCAGGGACACTATGGCGTCGTGCGCCCACGAAAGCTCGACGTCCTTCAGGCGCGAAGCCGCGTTTCCCACTGACGCGAGCGTGGGTGCCGCGGCCGCGGCAAGCACCGAGGATGCCAGGATTGCCCCAAGCACCGCTGCGGTGATCGCAACGCACCTCGTAATCGCGACGAATCCATCCCGTTCGTGCCTCAAGGATGAATCCCCTCCTCACATGAGCGGTCCTACGACGAATACGTGGGACAAGCGGACCCAACCACCCAACCGGACCCAACGCCACCCTCTCGTCGCCCTCGAGCCATCCGTGAATCGCCCGGAAGCTGCCTGCGAAACCTGCTCGTGGTCGCCGAGGCCGGCGCTTGCGGACCGGTGCCTGCGGACCCGAGACGGTGGGGAGCTGGCGGATGGGCGTCCATCCCATTGACCTGCTATCGTGCAGATTCAACGCTACGTGCGCCATACCTCTATGTAATTGCTGGAGCTTACGGGAGTCTGCGCCGCTTCCGGCTGACTTTGTCACACCCCAGCTGCGTCCGCCGCGCCCCCTCGCTCGAGTAGTCCTCAGCGCTCGACCAGGTTCGCTCGGGAGGCTCATCCGGACTCATCCGGACTCATGCGGTCTTGTCTGGGCTTGTCTAGGCTTGTCTGGGCTCATTCGAGCCCCTCTGGGCTCGTCTGAGCTCGCCTGGGCTCTTTTGGGCTCGTATGGGCTCGTCTGGGCTCGTCCAAGCCCATCCGGACTCATCAGGACGGCCGACGCAGCCGCTACTCAAGGAGCAGGCGCGAGTAGGGGTTGCGAATCCACTGGACCTGGGTTGCGGATTCGGAAGGCCACGGAGGCTCCGCTGGTTCCGCTGGTTCGGGCGCGGGCTTCGGCGTCGATTCCGGCGGGGGTTCAGAGGGTGGCGACGCCGCTTCCGTATCCGATTTGACGGAAGGCGGGCGCGTCGAGATCACGAGCGAGAGAGCGTCCGGGTCCCAGTCCACGTCAAGCGTGACGAACACCCGTCGCAGCTCAACAACGGACACGTATGCTCTTCCAGACACTACCACACAGGACACGGGAAGCCCGCCGACCGCGGCGACGCGGCTCGCCTGGTCCCAGTGAACGTAGCATTTCAGCGCGTCGGCCATCGGGCGCACAGCCACGAGAAGGTTCCCCGAGGCGTCCAATCGCGCGGCATCCGCGGGAAGCCGGCGGCCGTCTATCTCGATCGTTGGCTTCCAGGGTACCGGCTGTGGCCTGCCGCTGGCTTCCGCCAATATCGCCTTCAGGGCGCTTTCGTCCACATAGGGCGCGGCCTGAGGGAGCGCCGCCGCGAGCTCGGCGAGAGCGCGCTCGAGAGTGTTGGCGCCGCGCCCGTAGATGTCCTTGTGGACCGTGATGACCGCCCCCGCGGACCCCGGCCACACGGCACCCGGGCGGATCTCGATGGTCCGGTACACGAATTCCACCTGCGTCCCCAGGGGGACGATGTCGTAGAGCTCCCTCGCATCTTCATCACGCATCCGGATGCACCCCAGGCTAACCGCCTTGCCGATGGAGGCCGGGTTGTTCGTCCCATGGATCCCGTATCCGGGCCAGCTCAGTCCCATCCACCGCGACCCGATTGGGTTCTTGGGTCCCGGGGGCACTGGAGGGCGTCCATCAGGGGGGAACCACGTTGGATTCTTGGCCTTCTGAACGATTGTGCAGACTCCGGTGCGGCTGGGCGACACCGCCTTCCCCACAGCTATGGGATATTCCTTCACGAGATGGTCGCCGCGGAGCAAGGCAAGTCGGTACGCCGGGATATTGATCACTATCCTGTATCGTCCCGGAGTCGATCCGCGGTCCAGTGCACCCGGCCCCTGCGGTCCGGTCGGCACGCGTGCCTCCGCGTCCGCAGGACCTTGCGCCTCATTGGGCGACGAGCGAGTGGCCTCCGCGCCTCCCCCGTCCGCGACTTGACCCGAGTAGTCCGCTCCGGTTCCGCAGTCGGCGGCCACCTGGGCCGAAGCCTGGGTAGGGGCCGAGGCTGATGCCGAGGCGTCAAGCCCGGGAAACCCTGCTCCAACAGAGAACAGAAAAGGCGCGAAGCCAAGCGCCACCCATAGCCACACCAAACATGTCCTCCGACGCACCCGACAAGTCCCTCCTACTTGCCCGTTCCACCGCCATGGCGAACCCTCGCCCACGTTATCGGCTACAGTATATTCGCGGGGACTCATGCGTAGACCGCGAACGATCCGAGGGCGAAGACGAGATGGCGAGCGCCCGATGCCTTGTGGGGATGAGACTTATGAGAGCGGAAACTCGCATGGGCAAGAGCTAGGGGTCAGAAGGCCAGCGAGCGGGCGGACCGGCGGCAAGATCCAGCGGGCCGGGGGAGGGAGCAAGAGGAGGGGGCGACGCGGGGCCAACGCGGCGCGAAAGCCTGGCCCCACCACGAAGGTGAAGCCAGGCCTCCATGCGTTCTCTCGTCAGTTCCAGCCTCTCGCGGAGCCGGCCGCGTACGTTACGCCTTGGCTCGCTTTCAGAGCACCTTCTCGTCCAGCGGCTTCTCGAGCAGCGCGACGATGAGCTTGACGGCATTCTCCATGTCAGAGAGGTCTGCCATTTCGGAAGGCGTGTGCAGATACCTCGCAGGAATCGAAATCGCCCCGGATGGAACGCCCTCCCTCGTGAGATGAATTGGCCCTGTGTCGGTGCCGCCTCGCTCGAGCACCTCGAGCTGGTATGGGATACCCTTCTCCTTAGCCGTCTCCACCATCAACCGGCGGACGCGCGGGTGGGCTATGACCGACGAGTCTTTCACCTTTATCGCCGGACCCTTGCCGAGGCTGACCTCCATCGGGTGCGCCTCCGGCGTGTCCCCGGTCGCGGTTACGTCGACGGCTATGCCGACGTCCGGGTTCACGCCATACGCCGCCGCTTTCGCGCCACGTGTGCCGACTTCTTCCTGCACGGAGAAAACCACGTACACCTGGTTGGGGATGTCCCGACCCTTGAGCTCCCTCAATACCTGCACGAGTACGGCGCACCCTGACCGATCGTCGAGGGACTTCGCGATGATGCGCCCAGAGCCGTCTACGCGCGCGTCTCTCTGGAAGGCAGCGATGTCGCCCACGGACACTTTCTCTCTAGCGGCCTTCTCGTCAGTCGCCCCTATGTCTATGAACATCTTGGAGACCTTCAGCTCCTTGATGTCATCCAGCTTCTCGGTGCCGAAGGTCCCAACGGTGCCGTTCTCGAAAACGACCCTTTCCCCCAGGAACACGTAGGGCGAGATCCCCCCGATGTTCGAGAACCTCACGAACCCCTTCTCATCGATGTGGGTCGCGATGACTCCGATCTCGTCCATGTGGGCCGCGAGCAACACGCGCGGCCCCGTGCCCCTCCTCGCCACAATGAGGTTTCCGAGGGCGTCCACCTCTGCCTCGTCGGCAAGGCCTTCCACCTCTCTTCGGAGGACCTCACGCACGGGGCCCTCGTTGCCTGCCGGGCCGTACGCTTCGAGCAGCCTTTTCAGAAGTTCCTTCAACACGGCAGCCCCCTCTCGTCGATGCTGTCCAGAAACGCCCCCACAAGGGCGAGCGTGTGCTCGTAGTCCTGCTTGTCGATGATCGAGACCGGCGAGTGGATGTAGCGCGTGGGGACGGACACCACCGCAGCCGGAATACCCTCGCGGATGAGATGAATCCTGCCGGCATCGGTGCCGCCCACCGCGAGCTCTCTCATCTGAAATGGGATACCCCTCGCACCCGCCACCTCCATCAAGCGCCGGACGATCCTCATGTCCGCGATGAGACTCGCGTCAGTGTGCGTCAGAGCAGGACCCTTGCCTAGGGATGTGGAATACAAGTGCTTCTTTGAACCCGGAACGTCCGACGCGGTCGTGCCCTCGAGCGCGACAGCGAGATCGGGCTGGAGCGCATACGCCGCAACCTGCGCTCCGCGCGCTCCGACCTCCTCCTGCACGGTAAACACGGCTTGAAGCGTGAAGTTCCACCTTCGGTCCCTCGCGAGGAGCTCGGCGATGACGGCGCACCCCGCCCGGTCGTCGAAAGCCTTGGCCTTGGCGCGTCCGGACCCGATCTCCGCGTACTGCGTCGCGAAGATGACGCCGTCACCGAGCTTCACAAGCTTCTCGGCTTCATCCTTGTCCTTCGCCCCGATGTCTATGTACATGCCCTCCAGTTCGAACGGCTTCTCGGCCTCATCATGCTTCTGGAGATGGATGGGCTTTGCCCCGATGACCCCCGGAACGCGGTCCTTGCCGACCAAGACCTGCTTGGACACGAGAACGCGTGGATCGACGCCGCCCACAGGGTAGAATCGCAGCACACCGGACTTCTCGATGTACGTGATCATAAGCCCTATCTCGTCCATATGGGCGGCGAGCATGACCTTGGGAGCGTCCTTCGAAGCGCCTCGCTTGATGGCGATGAGGTTGCCGATGGAGTCAGTCTCGACCTCATCACAGTGCGGGCGAACATAGTCCCGCAGGACGCCACGGACCTCGTGTTCCTGCCCGGACACGCCGAAAGCCTCGGCGAGGGCCTTTAGAAGCATGTCAATCCCTCCACGAACTTCTTGTCGAGTCGCACGACGAACTCCGCCAATAGCCTGCCCGCCTTCTTGATGTCTGCGAGCGACACGGTCTCCACGGCGGTGTGCATGTAGCGAAGGGGAATGGAAATGAGGGCCGTCGGAATGCCGCCGCGAGTGACCTGAATCGCGAAAGCGTCGGTGCCTCCTGGATGCGGGCTGGGCTCCACCTGCACGTCGATGTCGAGATCGTCCGCGATCTCTTTGAGCCTGGCGAAGATGGCCGGGTGTACCTGCGGCCCGAAAGCTATCGCCGGGCCCTTGCCGAGAGCGAGCGTGTCGTGTTCGGGCACACCGAGCATGTCGCCGTGCCCGACGTCTATTGCGATGCCGATATCGGGGACTATGCCGTATGTACTCGTAATGGCGCCGCGCACTCCAACCTCCTCTTGGACTGTCGCCACGCAATACAAGTCCGCATGATGGCGAGCGTCCTCAAGCACCTTCAAGCACTCGAACATCACTGCAACGCCCGCCCTATCGTCCATGGCCTTGCCGGCCATCAGTTGGCCTTTGAGGCGCGCCGGCACCGTGGCGAATGTGGCGGTGTCGCCCACCTCTACGAGCTCGCGCGCATCCTCGGCGGTTAGGCCTACATCGATGAAGAGGTCCTCCCACTTCACAGACTTCTTCCGCTCGTCAGGCTCCTGCACGTGGGGTGGCTTCGCCCCCACGACCCCAGGGAGATCGCGCTTTCCGTGCACGACCACCTCGAGACCGGGGAGGATCCGCCTGTCGATACCGCCTACTTGGGTTACGCGCAGACATCCTTCTTCTTCGATCTTGGTGACCATCAGGCCGATCTCGTCCATGTGGGCGGCCAGCATCACCCGAGGATGCGGAGCGCGCCCCATGCCCCTCTTGAGCACGATGAGGTTCCCGAGGGCGTCATGGCGGGCTTCATCGAAGAGCCCGGACATATGAGCCCTTGCGGTCTCTGCAACCTCTCGCTCGTGACCCGAGACGCCTGCCTCAGAGATTAGGCCGGCCAGAAAGTCAGCCAGATCCCGTGTCGCCATCATCACTCCTCCAATCCTCCAGCAGCCGATCCTCCGGCAGTCCTGGTGCAACCCTCCAGCAACTCTTCGGCTGGAGAGTCGCAGACCGCTCATGGCAGCCGGTCATGGTAGCCGAGCCAGTCTCGCCCGGCGCCCGAACCTTCCCTCCTCCGGCGGGCCTCCGGCGAACAAACATCCGATGCCGCCGAGGAACTCACATCCCGCATCGCCAACGGGGGCTTCACACCACGTGGCGCCGACGGGGCATTGGCACTAATACCGAGCTAGACACCCATGGCTAGCCCTTCCAGCCATTCCTTGTTCGCCAGCGAAAGCGCAATTCCTGCCGCGAGCGGCAGAATTCGGCCGGAGGTTTACGAATTTCGTAGCGGTTGGACTGCGTTCGAGCACGCACGATTAGTGTGCTTCCAGAGTGTGAGCAGCATTCCGCGTCATCTGCCCCACGGGGCGGTTGTGTGCCTGCGCTGAAACGCGGATCGGGCTAACTCAGGGGCCCGGTGGCGCGATCTCGGTAGGTCCGCGTTCGTGAGGGCATGCGGGCTTCACGCGGGCTTTGCGAACGGGAGTGCGTTTCCGCTCGCACGACAGGGCCACGTCCGCGCGCGAAAGCACCGTCCGGAGGCGAGGCGCGTCCCGCGCCACGATGACGGTCATGGCCGCGAAAAGGATCATGATCGTCGCAAGCGGGGTCATGAACGTCAGGAGCGGAGTCATGAGCGTCGGAAGCGGGGTCACAAGCGTCAGGGGCGGAGTCAGGATCGCCACGAGCCGAGTCAGGATCGCCACGAGCGGAGTCATCATCGCGTCGGTAGTGCGCTGGAGAGCTGAAGAAGAGCCGGGCAAAGGGGAATCGGACAGTCCGACGGACGAAACGAGGAAGCCATGGTTCCTGAGGAGCCCGGTGGGATGAAAGAGCGGGCGGCAGGGCGGACCATCGGAAAGCTGCAGCCGGGTGGCGCAGGGTACTTGTAGGTGTATGTGGGGTCAACGAAGAAGAGAGACTGCGGTTAGTGTAAAGTTAGAGTAGGCGAAGTAGGGGAATCTGGGAGGGATGAAGA
>JANLFY010000025.1 GCA_024653485.1 Bacillota bacterium
ATTTCTTCATCCCTCCCAGATTCCCCTACTTCGCCTACTCTAACTTTACACTAACGGCGCTCTATCGACGCTCTATCGCGAAAGAAGTTCGGGATGCGTCCCCGAGCCCATGCGCTACGAGGCACCAGGCTGTGCCGACGCGTGACGAGACGACGTGTAACGAGACGTGCAAGAGGGATACTCGCATCTGCATGGAATTCAGTAAGGGTTGCGGTCGTAGGAGGCTGTGGTTCGTGAACACCGACTCCCCGCTCTCAGAGGTACCGGTGCCCGGCAATGGTGGTGGCAGAGGGGCACAAAAGCCCTTCGTGAAGTGGGCCGGAGGCAAAGGGCAACTCGTGGAGGAGCTCGCTGCGCGTCTGCCCAGGCACTACGCCGCCTACCACGAACCTTTCGTGGGCGGAGGTGCGCTGTTCTTCCACCTTGCTCCAGCGGCGGCATTCCTGTCCGACCTCAATGAAGAGCTCATCAACGCGTACCTCGTCGTCAGGGACGACTGCGATTCGTTGATACGCAGCCTCAAGAAACACAAGAACGAGCGGGCGTACTACTATGAAATCCGAGCTCTCGACCCGGCCCTCCTGGACCCGGTGGAGAGAGCATCGAGGTTCATTTACCTCAACAAGACCTGTTACAACGGACTGTATCGCGTGAACAGAAGGGGCGAGTTCAACGTGCCGTACGGCAGGCACGAGAACCCCGTCTACGCCGACGAAGCGCAACTGCGCCTTGCCAGCAAGACCCTTGAACGAGCGGACGTCAGGGTCGCTGACTTCGGAGTCGTGCTCGACCGGGCGCGACCTGGCGACTTCGTGTATTTTGACCCGCCTTACCAGCCGATCAGCACGACGGCGAGGTTCACCGGCTACACCCCGGACGCGTTTGACGAATCTCAACAGGAGCGGCTTGCGGACGTGTTCCATGAACTCGACGCAAGAGGATGCTACTTGATGCTCAGCAACTCAGCTTCGCCTCTGGTACAGCGACTATACAGCGGATACAGGATTGAGACGCTGATGGCGAGGCGGCACATCAACTGCAAGAGAGAAAGGAGAGGCGCTGTTCCCGAAGTCCTCGTGCTGAACTACTGAGAAGCGAGGCGCATCCAACGTCGACTGGACGCCAGGAGGCTTGTTCGGCCAAGGGCCAGCGGACCAAGGCCGCGTGGTCTCGTGACTCGGTGATCTCGTGACTCGGTGGCCTCGTGACTCGGCGGAAGCGAGGCCGTCGTCATTCAAACAAACGGACCAGTCTTCCCGTGAGGAACTCGATCCCCTTGACGGGGTTTGGAACAGGCACTCCGATCGTTTGGAGGAAGCTTACCGCGAAAGCAATGAGAACGAGCGCGATGAAGAGCGCGAGTTCACCGCGTTCCTTTCTCCGCAGTATTCCTGGCATCTCCCACGCAATGATGGCGACGAACGCAAGTATCAACAACACTGCCTGCACCCACGATTCCCCCCCAACGGCGCCCCTGGTTCCAACTGAGCCCGGTGCCCTCTCCGCCCGGCGCGGTCCCCGGGCGACGCGGAGGGCGGCGAACGTTCGCCCGGAACAGCGGCGCGCCCCTGACGCTTCAAGACGTCACTACCCCGAGACGTCATCTTATGTCCAGGCTCTGGAGCGTTAGGCCCATCCTTCGAAGTTTCGCCTTTACCTCGACCTTCACATCTACCTTGCGAAACTCCTCATCCCATCTGTCCCTGAACTCCTCGCTCCATTTCCTCGGGTACCTGCGGTTGAGCTCGGCGCCGAACCCGAAGATATCCGAACCGAGTTCTTGCGCTCTAGCAACAGCAGCCAACACCTCGTTCTCGATCACGGCTGCCATCCTCCGCTCCATACTGGACCAGATTTCCGGTGTCCCGAGGAGGTCGACGAAACCCTGGACGTCGGCCACGTTGGCCTCAGCCTCAACCTTCACCGTGACCCCGACCTTGCCGTCCTTGAGCTCCAGCTTGAAACCGCTCCTCGCCCCGAGGATCTCGAGCCCCACGAACTTGCCTTGCTCGCGAGGGTTCTCGATGACGATGACCCCGCTCCGCACTTTGCCCGCGATCCAGTTGTACCCCCTCGTCTCCTCCTTGTCGAGCCAGCCGACCAAACGGTCGTCTTTGAAAACCGCGGCCCCGGTGAGCCTGGCCGTTCCGCCCATAGTCTCCCGCTCAAGTTCCCCGCGAATGTCGAATCTCTGCGGCCTGGGAACGATCTCCGCCCGAGTGGCTATGGGTTCTATTCCTTCCCCCTTGAGTCTCTGCAGGAAATCGTTCAGCATTCCTTCGCCGACAGTCGAGAGTCCCCTGCGGGCACCCTCCAAAATGCCCATGCCACCTTCCGACGGCATTCGCTCGAGCTCGAACTCAACCTGCAGAAGATCTGAGGCCTTGGCCCCCTTGGCAACTATCATCCACACCCGACGGCGCGACTCTCCGTCGCGTGCAATGACGTCCAGAGCGTCCGCGAGGCCCCTCCGCGCGAACTCCTCACCGATTAAGATGAACCGGTTGTGACCCCAGAACGGGCGCCGCGGCGACTGTGACAAGAGGTTCCGCACGGCTTCGAACACGGTGTATCCCGTGCTGCTCACTGACCAGAAAGGCCTCTCTTCGGTGGCCGCGCGTCCGCCCTCTCCGCCTCCTATGGCAAAAGGCTTCGCTATGTGAACCGTGAGCTGAATCTTGCCCTCCTCCGCCGCTTCATCGAGTCCGGCAGCGAGGACGAATCCCAAGCTCTCTATCTCCCTTCGGTTCCAGCACCCGGCCGTGTTTGCCAAGACCACCGCGAGGAGGAGCAAGAGAACGACGCATTTGAGCCCTTTTGACAACACCCGGGTCACCTCCGACGATCACGGCCGGGGTAGAGCTTCCCTCGTAAGAGAGCAGTAGCGTAAAGGACAAGTGTTGTGCCTACGATAACAACGAAGGAGTAGATTCCGAAGTTCTCGAACTCGAGGAATCTCTGCAAAGCGGGGTTGCTGTCATAGAACAGGATGCCGAAGGCAACGATCATTGCGCCAAGCGGATACGCGAACGACTGATACCGCGAGACGCCGAACAGCTGAGCAAGTCCGACAGCGCTCGCCCAGAGGAACAGAGCCAGCTTGATCACTCCGCTCAGGGTCCAGGCCGCAAGGATGACAGCCTCGATCCTCTCGAAGAAGGCGGCGATGCTGATCATACGGGTCAGGCTGAAAGCCGGCATCACAATGTCCGACGCGCAAGGTCCGAATACAGCCGCCAAGTCCACCACGAACCACGTCATCACCAGCCCGCTGACGAAAACCGCGTATAGTGAAAAGCGCGTCGCGTCCCTCGGCCGAGTCAGACAGGGAATGACCATGCCGAGGATGATCAATTCCAGGTAGAAGGAGGCGATCATCCCGATCGGAGCGATGAGTGGGCGAAATCCTCGCGCAAGAACCGGGGCGAGGTTCTTGGGATTCATCTGGTCATAGGGAAGCACCAGCACGAGCAAGGCGAGGCTGAGAACAACCCACATGGTGCTTTCCCCTAGCCGTGCCACGACCTCGAGACCGCTCCGGGCGGCGTTCGCCGCGAGGAGCACGGCCCCAACCATGAAAACGATGATCGGCGTCTCCGGCATGACAGCGACTGTGTACGCTTCTCCTACCTCTCTCGCGGTACTGGAGGCCACTAGGACCCAGTACCATATGAGCACCATGCCCACGAGCTTCCCCAGGTACTTGCCCAACAGCAACTCCGCTTGCTCAATGACGGTCTTGTCAGGAAACCTGATCCCAAGGTAAGCGACGAGCATTACGAAAGGCACGGTTATCGCCGTCCCGACTATTGCCACAATCCAAGCGTCCTGCGGCTGCTGAACCGCTGCTGCCGTCGGAAACGCCATGGTCACCAGGACCAGCCGCGTCAACACGAGCAGCCCGGCAAGCTGTCTAGCTGATATCCTCCCGCCTTCGACCTTGGTCATTCTTCGTCCTCCAGGTCGTCAAGATGGTGGATCTCTCGCTCTTCGGGAGGAGAAGGCCTGGGGCGAAGCCCGGGCGCCTGCCTGATGGGAGCCTTTCCGCCTATGTATTGGGGCCGAGTCCTCATCGCCCACCAGGGTGCCCGAACCAAGGCATCTTTGAGGTCGGAGAACACCATCGGAGCAAGCGGCTCCAGATACGGCACCCCGAATGACCGTAGACAGGTCAGGTGAATGAATATGGCGAACAACCCGCCGACCACGCCAAATAGTCCGAGTGCCCCGCCTAGTGCGGTGAGGAGGAAACGCAGGAGCCGTGCGGCAATAGCTAGACTGAACACCGGAGTGGCGAACGACGCGATCCCGGTGAACGCCACTACCATGACCATGGCCGGCGAGGCAAGACCCGCCCGTATGGCCGCGTCCCCGACGACCAGGGCCCCTATGATGCTGACTGCCTGCCCGACTATCCGAGGCAAACGGATACCCGCTTCTCTTAGGGTCTCAAAGACAAACTCCATCAGAAGGGCTTCAACTACAGCGGGGAATGGTATGCCCTCCCTCTGAGCGGCGATGCTCAGCACGAGTGGAGTTGGGAGCATCTCTTGATGGAAAGTGGTCACGGCCACGTAGAACGCGGGCAGCGTAAGTGAAATGATGAACGCGGCCGTCCTGAGCAGTCTTATCGCCGACCCGATGAAGTACCGCTCGTAATAGTCCTCGCTGGAAGTAAGGAACATGGTGAACGTGGCTGGAACGACTAGAGCGAACGGGGTGCCGTCGGTGAGAACCGCGACTCTGCCCTCGAGCAAGCCCGAGGTGACTCTGTCAGGTCGTTCCGTGCGCCATACGGTCGGGAAGGGAGAAAGCGGGGCATCCTCGATGAATTCCTCTATGGTGCCGCTCTCGTGGATGGCGTCCACATCGATCCTCTTGAGCCGGTTCCGCACCTCCTGAACGATCTTCTCGTTGGCCACCCCCTCGACATACGCGACGGCAACCCTGGTCCGCGTGATACGCCCGATCGTCATCTCCTCTATCCGAAGCTGAGGCCCCATGATCCTGCGGCGCAGTAGACTCGTGTTCGTGCGGAGCGCCTCCACGAACCCCTCTTTGGATCCCCTCACCGTGGCCTCAGAGGTCGGCTCCTCGACGGCTCTGTGTTCCCAGCCACGCACGGCGCAGACGAGTCCCTTTCCAACCCCGTCGATCAGCACTCCGCCGTCTCCGCGAGCGACGCCGTCGACGAAGTCGTCCAGAGAGTCGACTTCCTCGACTCCGCTCGTCGCGAGGAGACGGGCCTTGAGGTCCTCGTACGCTTCCTTCGCGCCGCTCCAGTCGCGCTCGGCATCGGTGATGCGCTCGATGACCATCTCGACGAGAAGCCTCTTGTCCACGAGACCGTCTATGTGAACCACGAGGACGGAGACAGTGCCCCTGGCGCCGACGCGCATTTCCCGCAACGCCAGGTCTGAGCTATTGCCGAACGCGGCTTTGATCTCCTCGGTATTGACGGCTAGGTCCGGTGATATCCGTCGCCCCTGCGGCTCCGAAGGACGCGTCTCCGCTCGTTCAGACGCACGTGCGCGCGCTATTCGCCGTAAGAGAGCCCGTAGCAACGCGTCGAACAGTGCCCCTCACCTCCCCTCGCGCTGAGTCCACCACCCCTCGCCATGGTCACCTCGTGGGGCCAGGGAGCTACCAGGTGATAGTGGTACTGGAGGCTCATTATCACTCTTGCCTCTAACGAACGGGTTTATACTTGCCGTCCCTGAGTCTTGCGGAGGAATCAGCGGACTCAAACCGAGGAGGAGCGATCGCGCGGCGATAGCCGGCCGGACGCATGTGGGATTAGTCGTGCGGAAGAAAACGCGGATTCGTCTCTGGCGGGGAGCGCTATCGTGCCTGTATGAGGGGGAGCCGCATTGAACGACGTCATCGGAGTCAACTAAGTCTTCGGGGGCGCCCCACCCTGCCCCCGCCTCACGGCATCACACGGGCCGGCAGCGACGGTCGCGACAGGGCGACGGCGGGCCTCGCACTCCCGCCCAGACGCGCCGCCAAACGACCGTCGCTCGACCGCCGCTGCGTCGAACTCGCGCTCATACTCACGCCTTGGCTTCTCTTGCCTTCAGCTTCTCGATGTGGTCCACGATCTTGACGATGAAGTCCACAACGCTCATTAACACGTCTGACTCGTAATCTTCGACCCGTCCCCTGTCGCAAAGCTCAGACAGCTTCGGGTCGAGCGGCAGCGTGGCGAGGAGTGGCACATCAGTAGCCCCTGAGACGGCTTGCCCCCTGCTCGGCCCGAAAACCTCGTGCTTGGCCCCGCAGTGCGGGCACATGACGTAGCTCATGTTCTCCACGAGGCCCAAGAGCTGGGTCTTTAGTATCCTCGCCATCTTGATGGCTTTCTTGACGACCATCACAGCAAGGTCTTGCGGTGACGAGACTATCACTATCCCATCCAAGGGCAGCGACTGCATGACGGTGAGTGGAGCGTCCCCGGTGCCCGGCGGGAGGTCAACGAAGAGGTAGTCGAGGTCTCCCCAGACGACGTCAGTCCAGAACTGCTTGACGACGTTCGCGATTATGGGGCCGCGCCATATGACGGGATCGTCCTCATGCGGGAGCAGCAGGTTGATGGACATGACGGGTATCTTCAGGGTCTCGCTTTGCACCGGGAGCAGTCCAAACTCGAAGCTGTCCGCGCGTTTCTTGATGCCGAACATCTTCGGGATGCTCGGACCCGTTATGTCCGCATCGAGCACCCCTACGCTATATCCCTGCCTCGCGAAGGCTGTGGCGAGGAGGGCCGTGACGGACGATTTCCCGACTCCGCCCTTGCCGCTCATGATCGCCACGACATGGCGAATGTCATTGAACTGGCTCTGGGGGAGCTTCTCGATGGCCGATTTCCCCTTGTCCGGGTGAGGCTCGTCGCTCTCGGTTCTTTCGTGTCCCAGCGGGCACGTGCCTTTCGCTGCCTCTTGGCACGAACCGCAGTCCTCAGGAGAGCAGGCTCCTTGGGGAGTCGCTTGCGGGTGGCGGTCTCCCTCCATCTCGCGGTCTTGTCTGGTCTCGCTCATAAGTCATCCTCCTATCCCTTCTATGGCACGCTCGTCGGTTTGAGGCTCTCGATGAGGAAGGGTCCGCGCTTCACGAATCCTTTTGGCGCCTCACGCAGGACTCGCATCGTGCCCGGTTCTCGTATATGCGGCATCCTGAGCACAAGTCGGCCTTGTCGAGCACCATGTGGCAGTGCGTTCCCTCCTCCCTCCAGCAAGCCTTGGTGCGCGCACCAGGCTCCTTCCGTGTTCCACCGGGGCAATTGTCGAGCCACCAGCACGGATACATGTCCACAACCTGTCTGACGCCGGCGAGGTTGAGGCCCTTGCGCTCGGTCAAGCACCTGATGAACTTCAGCCGTCTGACGTCATTCGCAGAGTACAGGCGATGCCCCTTTCGGCGAACCGGGTTCACGAGCTTGTGCCGCTCCCAGATCCGAAGGGTCTCGGGGTGAACGTGAAGGAGATCGGCGATGACCCCTATGGTATACACTGGCACGTTTTCACTGACGACCAAGCAGGGCACCTCCTTCTCGACTCGTGGACACCGCCCAGGCACATTCTATATGTACTAATAGCGTTTGTAAATAACTTCTCTAGAATATGTCGATGTGTTATCATGGTGGTTCTCCGATAGCTGCCTCGAAGGGCCGTCCTCTTCTTGGTGTGTTCCTTGCGTTTCCTGTTGACGGAAGACCGGAGAGATCCTATACTTGTTTTGAGCATATGCTTGCTACATGCACGAGGTTATGGAGGTGGATACGATGCCGCGACGCGATGGCACTGGCCCTGCGGGGCAGGGTCCGGGAACTGGCGGAGGCTTCGGAGGCGGCTTTGGAAGAGGAATGAGTCGAATGGGGGGACCTAAGGCTGGAGCAGGCCCTGTGGGGGAATGCGTCTGCCCGGCCTGCGGCACGGTCGTGCCCCATCAACGGGGGATCCCTTGTTACCGGATGACCTGCCCTCAGTGCGGCGCAGCACTCATTAGGAGGTAGCCGGTCTGCGCATGACGCCAAGACAGCGGAAAGCCTCAAAGGGATCTTTTCACCCAGATTCTTGACATATGTTCACAATGGCGGGTATACTAGTAATGAGCTTATGAACATTACTCACAGACACCCAGAGGTATAAGGGTCATGATGGAAAGCGTTCCTCAACAACCGGATAGAAGGTCTGCCGAGGGCTTCCGAATCACCCCTCAGCGCCGAACCGTGCTGGAGACCCTGAAAAGCCATCCGGGCCAGCACCTGACAGCAGAGGAGATCCACGAGACCGCCAATGCTACTGGCTCCAAGTTGAGCATGGCAACGGTATACCGCGCTCTCTCCGGTCTGGAAAAGCTGGGGCTCGTCAGCAAGCTGGCCGTTGGAAAGAGACCCGCGACTTACGAACTCATTCCCAAGCACTCTCAGCCGCACTGCCATCTGATCTGCCTTGGCTGCGGAAGGGTATTCGAGGTCCGCGGTGTGCTGCCCGAAGGCCTGGTGGAAGTGGTCGCAGAGACCCAAAACTTTCAGGTGGCCCGTGGATCAGTGGAAATCTTCGGTTACTGTGAAAGCTGCGAACAAAGACGCTGCGGACAGAGACAAGAAACTCCGAGACTAAGGGGGGTATAAGCTGTGCCACGAGGCGATGGAAGGGGACCGCTGGGTCATGAGACGAGGCCTTGGTTTGTGGCGAAGAGGGAGGGCCGGTGCAAGAGGCCGTAGGAGGTGGTGGCAACAGTGGTAGCAGACAACAGTGACAGCAAAGAAAGGGACACAGCAGGACTGAAGGAGGTGTGGAAGATGCCAGGAGGAGACGGAACAGGCCCTGCGGGTCTAGGCCCGATGACAGGAAGGGCGGCAGGATACTGCGCCGGGTACCCTGTTCCCGGGTACATGAATCCGGTTGGCATTGGGGGCGCGGGCTTCTGGCGTGGACCCCATGTCCGCTGGGGAGTCGGGTTTGGCCGCGGCAGAGGTTGGAGACGGATGTACTACGCAACCGGGCTGCCGGGTTGGGCACGATTTGCCTACCCTAGCTGGGCTCCAGGATGTTGGCCCGCACCCGCAGCAGCTTACCCCATGTACTACGGCTCCCCCGTGGCGGGGGCCCCGTACGCGGGAGGAGATCCGAAGGAGGCAGCCAAGGCTGCGGCTGACGAGGAGATTGCGTTTCTGAAGGGGCAAGCGGAGCTTCTTAAGGAAGAGCTCAAGGCGGTCGAAGAACGCCTCAAAGAGCTGTCTGGCCCTGAAAAGGGCAAGACCGAAGAAGACAGGTAGCTCGCTGAGGGGGATGGTAAAGTGACATTGGCAATAACCGCTCAGGGCAGGGACTTGGACGCACCCATCGATCCGCGCTTCGGAAGGTGCCAGTACTTCGTGATCATCGACTCGGACACCGAGAGGTTTGAGGCCTTCACCAACCAGAGCCTCGCGGCGTCGGGTGGCGCGGGCATCCAGAGCGCTCAATTCCTCGCAGACCGCAAGGTTGATGCGGTCATCACCGGAAATGTGGGTCCTAACGCGGCACGAGCTCTGAGGGGGGCCGGTATCGAGGTTTACACCGTGACCTCGGGAACGGTGCGGGAAGCTCTCAAAGCGTTCAGAGAAGGTAACCTGAAGACAGTATCGGAAGCCACGGTGAGCTCGCATTTTGGGATGGGACATATGCGCTGAGCGAAGATCTGCGAGCGACTCTGGCTCGCGGAAGGGTTGCCGGTGCCGAGCTTTGCAAGCAGATGCACTGCCCGTGTCGCGCCCCAGTCGAATTCGTGTCCGACGCGGGCATCCAAGACCTTCTGTCCCTTATCACGCGCGAGCGCCGGCGATCCCCGTGATCGTGCTGTCAGGGAGCAGTGACGAAGACTCGCGGCGCCCCACAGGGTCCAGCAGTGGAGGCGCCGCAATTGGAGGAGGTTGCAGGGATAGTGAAGATCGCTGTGGCGACAGACGGCCTTATGGTTGCGGCACACTTCGGCCGGTGTCCCGAGTACACCATAGTTACGGTGGACGATAGCCGAAAGGTGACCGACAAAATCGTGATCCCCAACCCAGGACACGAACCGGGCTTCTTGCCCGAATATCTTTCGAAGCTCGGGGTTTCGTGCATCATCGCCGGCGGCATGGGACCGAGGGCGCAGGGTCTTTTTGCCGAGAAGAACATCCAGACCGTGACGGGAGCTTCAGGGCTCGTGACCGAGGTAATTGATTCGTACCTCACGGGCTCGCTCAAACCTGGAGAAAGCCTGTGCGAGCACGGTGATCGTCACCAGGGGTGTGACCGACACGACGAGCACCACGACGAGCATCGCGGAGGATGCGGCCGGTGAGCCGGCCGCGACCGGCCCCGCGGCAACCGGCCCCGCGGCAGATGCGAAACGGTGGAGACAGCTGATGGTTGTAGCGATAGCGAGTGGAAAGGGCGGAACCGGAAAGACCACTGTAGCGGTGAATCTCGCCTTGACTCTCTCAGGCGACATGCCTGTACAAGTAGTCGATTGCGATGTCGAGGAACCGAACGTGCACTTGTTCCTTCGCCCCGCGATCGAGGTCTCGGAAGAGGTCACCCTGCCTGTGCCGGTCGTTGACAAGACACTATGCAACGGGTGCGGCAGGTGCGGCGAAGTCTGTGCCTTCAACGCGGTCATCGCCATCGACACCCAGGTGATGGTCTTTCCCGAGCTATGTCACGGATGCGGGGGATGCACTCGGTTCTGTCCGGTAGGTGCCATATCGGAAGAGCCGAGGGGGATAGGCATCGTCGAATGCGGGCGCGCGGGACGGATCGAGTTCGTCCAAGGCAGAGTCAACGTCGGTAACCCTCTGGTTCCCCCGGTAGTCAGGGCGGTAAAAGCCAAGATCGACCGCGCCCGGCCAAAGGTCGTCATCGTGGACGCTCCACCCGGCACGTCGTGTCCTGTGGTCGCGTCCGTCAAGGATAGCGACTTCTGCGTGCTCGTGACCGAGCCAACGCCATTCGGTCTCAACGATCTCACTTTGGCGGTCGACATGGCAAGAGAACTGGACGTTCCCTTCGGTGTGGTTATCAATCGCTCGGGACTCGGCAACAAGGACGTGCTGGCGTATTGCAGGTGCGAGAAGATACCCGTACTGCTGGAGATCGCCTTCGACCGAAGGTATGCGGCGTGCTACGCCAGGGGAGGACGGCTCGTGGAGGAGTTTCCGGAGCTTCGGGAGGCTTTCCGGGGTCTGTGGCGAAGGATTGGCGTTTTGGCGAAAGCTGGTTAGACCGGCGCTCACCTCGAGCCAACCCTCCCGGTGCCAGCGGCCCGGCGAGAGTCGAGCGTCGCAGACGCGGGTCGCAGAAGCTGAACGAGCCGTCCAAGTGAGCAAGTGGGCTGGAGCTCTGGAGTCGAAGGGATGAAGTAAACGTGAAAGAACTACTGGTCGTAAGCGGCAAGGGAGGCACGGGGAAGACCTCCCTGGTCGGAGCGTTCGCGGTGTTGGCAGAGAACAAGGTCCTGGCTGACTGCGATGTGGACGCATCTGACCTCCACCTTCTCCTCAAGCCCCAGGTGCGCGAGACCAAGGAGTTCTACGGCTCGAAGAAGGCTGTGCTCCACAGCGAAAGATGCAACGGGTGCCTCGTCTGCGTGGATGTCTGCCGGTTCGGCGCGATCAGCGTGGGTAGAAGCGGTCGCAGGAGCGTGCTTCAGGGCGAGATCCGCATCGATCCCGTCTCATGTGAGGGATGCGCGGTGTGCTCCCATGCTTGCCCCCAGGGAGCCATAACCATGGCCGAGAACCTCTCAGGTCACTGGTTCATCTCAGATACGCCGTACGGGCCTCTCGTCCACGCCAGGCTTGGCGTTGCTGAGGAGAACTCGGGCAAGCTCGTAACCCAAGTGCGCCGCCAGGCTCGGTCCATAGCGGAAGAACGAGGATCCGGATATATCATCACGGACGGCCCGCCCGGGATAGGCTGCCCGGTGATATCGTCCATTTCGGGAGTGGACCTAGCCCTCATCGTGACGGAACCCACGGTCGCCGGATCGCACGACATGGCGCGGATCCTTGAGCTCGCAAGGCACTTCGGCGTCAACGCGATGGTCTGCATCAACAAGTACGATCTCGACGAAGGCAGGACCGAAGACATCGAGCGATACTGTCGAAGAGAGGGGATACGGCTCGCAGGAAGGATACCCTTCGATGAAGAAGTCGTCAATGCCCTGGCAAGAGGGGCGCCAGCGGTGATGTCCCCGGCAGGCGCCGGTCGGACGGAGGGAAGAGCCTCAAGAGCGATGCGAGAAGTCTGGACGGAGGTCTCGTCGCGCCTTGGGTAGACCGCCTCCCTTGTGATGCGTGCCCGGATGGCGCTCGGCCGTGGTAGGGTGCACACGAGGTATCCGAGATGTGAGACGCGTGGAGACCGCGAATGGCCCATGAGGAGCTGATCGATGTGAGCGAGACTGCCCAAGTCAAGGTCACCGTTGCATTCTCGCGTCCGCGTTCGAAGGCTTATTCGAAGGCTCAGCTCAAAGGCAGGGATGGGCAAACGTGTTCTACTACAATGAGAAGGTTCTGGAGCATTTTCTCAACCCCAGAAACGTGGGTGAGATCCCCGATGCTGACGGGGTCGGGATGATCGGCGACCCCTCATGCGGCGACTATCTCAAGATCTTCATAAAGGTCGATAACGGGAGGCTAGTGGACGTCAAGTTCAAGTTGTACGGCTGTCCGGCGGCCATCGGAACCACCAGCGTGACCACCGAGCTGGCCATGGGTAGAACTCTCGCGGAAGCCTATCAAATCTCTGACGAAGACGTACTCAAGGCACTCGGGGGTCTCCCGGACCAGAAAATCCACTGCTCCGTGCTGGGGCCGGCCGCGCTTCGCTTGGCCATTCTCGATTGCATCTCGAAAGCCAAGAAACGCGCAGCTAACAACCAGCATGCCGAGCCTGCCGCAGGCTAGGACAATCGCATCTTTCAAGAACGGCATCGCTCGGGCGCCGCGGCATCCGTGTCATTCTCCGGCCGGCTCATCCGGACTCGTGTCGCCCTCACGGGTGCCTTGGTCACCGCAGCCGATCCTCATGTTGCCAAAGTAGCGCGGAGCCGCATAGATGCCGGGAAGCGGGGCCCAGCTCATGAATCTGCCCCCGTCAGGCGAGGCATAGGGCGAATTGGAGCAGACATTCAATCGCCATTCTTCGCAGCCATCCGTGCTCCTTCCGAATGCTTCGAAGGGTATGAAAACCTCGGAAAGCCACGTACCGTCCTCGACCCGACTTGCGACCACCCAGTCATGGTCCCACGAAGGCCCGCCAAGCCTGGTCGCGTCGTAGCGCGTTCCCAAGGAGTTGAACGCGAAATGATAGAAGAGGCTTCCGGAGCACGTCGGGTCGATGAAGATCTCAATTGAGTCATCGTAGAACACCGGCCCATCCCGAGTAGCCACGGGTCCTCCGCGTCCGGCGCCCGCACCGTTACCGCCGCCTACGCGGTTTCCGTCGCTGAGCGACGGCGAGTCAGGCACGGGAGGGGCGAAAGCAGTGAACGCAAAGTACAGTCCGTCTGCGTCGTGAACTATCTTCGCCTGGGCACACCGTTTAGGCCAAGTGCGTCCAGGCTTCATCACGTCGCAACACAAGCTGATCGGGGTCGCCTTGAGCCAGGCAGTATCGGATGGCTCGCCATCGACGCGAGGAGGCGGGTCCACGAACGGAACCGCTACCGTGGGTAGGAGCGCACTGGACTGCCCTTCCCCTCCGGAAAGAACGGCAGTGGCGAGGCTCGGGGCGAGGCTCGGGGCGAGGGAGTCCGCATCCTCCGCGGTCGGGCCAGTGGCCGCGGGAGCGACATCATGGGCGGTGGCCGCAACACTGGCAGAGGCAGAGCCGGAGGCGGAGCTGGCCGTCGGGGCCCCAGGAACAAGGAAGTCTCGAACCGCCGATGCGACGTCGGACGTGAGGTACGCCTGGGCGAAGAGGACGGCTCCCGCTGCTCCCTCCTCCTTCAGTATCTTGAGCTGGCACACGACGTCATCCGGGGAGTCGCGCTTCCACATTTGCACTCCGCACGCGGGCGCCTTCGGCTGGCCCAGCAGGAGAGCAGTCCATCGCGCAAGTCCTCGAAGCTCCTCCGATCTCGAGGTGTACGTCATGGGAACCACGTAATCCAGGACACCAGAACGTACCCACCCAGGCCAGTCTTGCAAGAGTCCCGGATACGGGCCATCAGGGACACCTGCGGGGGTGACGGCCGCCGATACCAACACCCCGGGACGTCTCGTCTTGATGGCCCGGGCAAGAGCGCTCACAAGCTCGGTGACCTTGGACGCTCGCCAGGTGTTCCAAAGAGCGAGCTCGCGCAGGGCCCTTGAGTCGCCGCGTTCGGCGCCACGCACGTCGATACCTAGCGGATTCACACCATACTTCTCCGTGAAGCCGTGCACGCAATCCCATTCGTACCCGCAATCGCCGCCGATCGGGTCCGGATACCGAATGTAGTCGAAGTGAACCCCATCAACGTCGTACCGCGAGACCAGCTCATCTACGAGGGCTGTGAGGAACTGCCTCGCCCCCGCGCTGGCCGGGGACAGCCAGTGTTGCCGCCCAGTCGGAGGCCCGTAGCCCCTTGATCCGTCGCGAGCCACGGTTTCCCAGGACGGGTACATATCCAGGAGATGGCCTCGCTCCTTGAACCCCACGTAGAGCACGTCCATCCATGCGTGGACGCGCAAACCCCGGAGGTGCGATTGGTCTACCAGTATGCGTAAAGGATCCTGACCTCCGAACGCGTCTCTGAAGCCGTCCCTCTGACCCGGAAGGCCGTAGGCCACGGACACGGCGCTCGGGTATATTGTGAGACCTCTGTTGAACACCTCCACGTACACGTCGATGACGCCCATCTTTGCGAGACCGTCCAGCATCTTGCATATGCCGGCACTATCGCGGGGAATGCTCCCGATGTCCACCCAGATGCCGACGGCAAACCGCCCGTCGGTGACCAAGGTCCCGGCTCCTGCCTCGCTTGACAACCCCAAAGACGCAACCAGGGTCGACAACGCCAGGATCGCTATCCACGTCCGGACATCCTGGGTCACAGATCAATCAACTCCGCCGCCATGCTGTTCGCCCCACGCTCGTTCGCAAGGTCCCGAAATCAAACCCTAGCTGCGTTGCTCTCTTGCTCTTTCTCTAGACTTCCACGCCTGCGGCGGAATCCCTCTAAGCGTCTTCGTCTTCTTCTAGACTGACTATTCGTATGTCGCAACACCCGCCGTGGCCAGGCGAAGGTTTCCGACGAGACCCACTCGGACCGCAGCACGCGGACCCCTCTGAATCAGGTGACTCGCGTCTCGCCTCCTCAGTGTTCGTTGGTCGTTTCGTCGCCGACACCGACCCTATGATCCTCTTGAGGAATCCCCTGTTGTTTTCCTTACCTTGGCCCAAACCAAGCACCTCCCTGTCTTTCCTACTCTCTGTCTTTCTTCCCACGCAGCCTGCGCCCGACACAGCCCGCCCGTCAGCCGCCGACGACAAGCTAACGAAACCCGACAAGCCAGGATTCTACCAAGCCCTGCGGCGATGCCCTGCGCAACGATTGACACCATCCATCGGAGCAGCGAGTCCGACCGGCTACAGAAGCATATTGAACAAGTATCCTGCCACCGTCGCCACCACAAAGATGGTGATCACAAAGGCAACAACGAGACGCTTTCGGAATATGGCGTTCAGGAGCAGCACCTCGGGGATGCTAGCGCCTGCGCCACCCAGGACGAGAGCCATGACCGTGCCGATGCTCATTCCCTTGTCGACAAGCACTGAGCTTATGGGAATGACGGTCTCTGCACGGATGTACAACGGCACACCAATGACCGCCGCGATAGGCACTGCCAGCGGATTGCCCTCTCCTGCCAGCCGCACGACCAACTCGCGAGGCACCCAGCCGTATATGAATGATCCAATGGCCGCACCAATGAGAAGATACGGCAACACCTGCCGAAAAAGGACCGCAGCCTGCCTCAAAGCGCACTCCAGCTTGCGCCTGATGACACCCACGCAGGTCTCTGCCTTCTCGCCTGCCACAGCTTCCTCAGCCTGTTCCTGGGCACGTTTCCCTCCCAGGATCTTGACTCGCTTGACCTCCCTAGCCAGCCCCATCCGCTCCCACAGCGCGCCGGTCACGACCGCCGCCATGAAGGAGAAGACGGCGTACACGGTCGTCACTTTCAGCCCAAGCAATGCCAGAAGCAGCCCGATTATGACCGGGTTCAGTATGGGCGAGGCAATGAGGAACGACATCGAGGAACCGAAGGGTGCTCCTCCGTTGAGCAGACCGACCAGGACGGGGATCGTCGAACACGAACAAAACGGGGTTAGAGCTCCGAACAATGCCCCAAGGATATTGCCCCGCCAGCCCTTGAGGGAACGTGAAAGGATCCTCCCAACCGTCTCCTCTGGAACCAGCTGTTGAATGAGCCCCACGAGGAAGCTGATGGCGATGAACAACACCACGAGCTCCGCTGTGATCGCTAGAAAGAACTTGCCTGCCGTCGAGATGGTGTTAAGGTCCACTTGCGCCTCGCCTCTTCTCACACGGTGTTTTCCGCGGTGGCTTCATCGTCTTCATCCACCACCGCGCTCATCGCGGCCACCGGAATCGCGGGTCCCAGGGTTCGGTATCACCACAGAGGCCCAGCACCGAGCAGCATTTCGGGCTGAGAATCTCGCTCACGGTAGTCTCATTCAGACTGCAGTACGACCACGTGCCATGCTCCCTCTTCTCGATGAGCCCAGCTTCCTGGAGGACACGCAGGTGATATGATACACCTGACTGAGCGATCCCGAGAGCCTCTGTTAGGTCGCAGACGCACAGTTCGCCGCCATGTTTCAGCAGAAACATAATCTTGAGTCTGGTGGGATCCGCAAGAGCCTTGAACCTGCTCACATAGTCATAAGCGGTCGATTCGAAGCGCTTGAGCTTCTCCAGTAGTTCCTCCATGTCGCTCATCCTTACATCAATCAATCATGATATAGGGCCCATAAAACATGCGGCTCGCGGCCGCTACATAGATGCCTCATGAAAATCGTATCACGGCGGCTGCGCGCCGTCAACGGCTCGGATAAGTCCCCGAGCAGCGCGTTCGGACCCCTTCGAGCTGTCAGCCCGCTCCCTGCAAGCCACTCGCGCCGAAACTGACCCTCTCTTCGCCGTGTCGATGCAGAGCAGTCTCTCGTCATCCTGAGATGATGGGCGGGATTACCAGTATTTCGGACCCGCCGGAGACCTCTTTATCTAATCCGCCCTCCGAGACCGCGACACGCTCCTGGTTCAGCAAGACCATGCTCGACTTCAGGAAGCCGGCGAAATCCCCATCAAGCAGGGATTGCACAAACCTCTTCATGCCGTCCGGACAGTCTCTCTCTAGGTCCTTACGTTTGCGCTCAAGGAATTCCTCAAGGATCTGCCCCAGCTTGGCGCCCTCGGGACACTCAACTGACGTTTCCCTGTGATCCCAGGGAAACACCAGACGGACCGACACCGATATGGACATCGCCTTTCACCTCGTGATATCATGTCTCCGCCGGCCAATGCGCTCACTCCTTCCTGAGCAAGGCGTCAAGAAGCTCTGCCCGCGAGGGATGATCGGCCGGGGGACGGTCCCGAAGACTTATTCGGCCTTTGCAGGGAGTCTCCCTCCTTTGCGCAAGCGGACCGACCCCCTGGTTTTGGACATTAGGCTCTAACAGATGGTAGTTTCATGTT
>JANLFY010000026.1 GCA_024653485.1 Bacillota bacterium
CGCCGCCCAGGAAGTGGTGGTAACCCCTAGACGCCACAAACGCTACACGCACCCCGGAACTGCACCGGCCTTGACAGGGGGCACACGCTCTGCTATTATCAGGGTGCGCGGAAGGCGCCGCGAGGTGAGCACGTGTGACAGGGCCTGATAGGCGCAGCGACACCTCGAGAGGCGAGTGCCGCGAACCAAAGAGAGCGGAGCCGCACAGGCCTATCTCCCGCACGGCTCCAACAACGAGAGTGCCGAAGTGGCGGAAATGGCAGACGCGCTAGATTCAGGGTCTAGTGGCCATTACGGCCGTCCGGGTTCAAATCCCGGCTTCGGCACCAATTCTATGTACCGGCCTGCTAGGCCGCTTGCGAGATCCCGCCGTAGCTAACGCGATGGCTGACGAGTCGGCATTTCCCAGAGACAGGCTAGACGGCCTGCTATACGAGCGAGGAAGTGCGCCATGGTCACCGCAGACTCCGCAGACTCCACCGCCCGGTCACTCGAGGGACGTTCGAATTTAGCTGCGCGCCTCCACGCTCTCCTCGCGTGTACGGCGCCTGTACAACGCGTGTCCGGCGCGGAGGCTCAGAGCGATTCTCTTCTCACGAGGCGTTCCGCGTCGCAAGTGAGTCGCAAGTCAGGTGTGCGCGGGACTTGCAGGAATCGTTCGCAGATGCCGGTCAGAGTCGGACCGACAGGACGTCGACTCCCAGTCGCCCTGCCGTCCTAGCCTCCTGACAACGGGGGAAAGACGTCGATCTCCATCCCGTCGTGCAAGGCGCAGTCATGTTCGAGCAATCGGCCCCGCGCGACGACCATGCCCGCGTCGTCTTCGCGTAGGCCGACCGCGTGAAGGAGGTCCGACACTCTGCTCCCCGGCTCGAGTGTGACCGGGAACCTGTCACGTTTACCCGTGATATCTCTCAACACAGTGTGCAAGGTCAGGTTCACCGTGATGGTCTCGCTCATACGAGGCGTGCCTCCTCAAGCTCACGCTCACGCTTACGCTCGACAGCGCGCTCCCCCGGTGCGACACAGGCAACCCCGCAACCACCACAAGAGGTTCAAAGACCACGGCACCGTCACGACCATTCCATCCTCACCTACGCGGCCGACGCTAGACGCCGACGCTAGAAATCGAGCACGCTGTCAAGGTCCGCGTGGTCCACGTCAAAGACGGTCTCGTGCGGAGGTAGAGGCTCGTCCTCAAACCACTCCGGCAGCCTGTCGTGCGCTCTGGTAAAGCCCGCCCGCCGGTTGAACTCTTTCTCTACCCTCAGGACCTCCTTCGACATCTCCTCGATGTCCTCTGCCGTAAGCCTCCAGCCGTACCTCGCGTTCAGCATAGCCGGGACCATCTCCCGGTCGGCCAGGAGCGGCGGTCTCGCGAAAATGCACATGCCCATCGTGTCGAGCATTGCCGCGTCTACCTGAAGGCGTCTCGATAGCTCCTTCTGGCCGTCGGGACGGAGCTGGTTGACCTTGTCTCTCGAACCGAACGCGTTGCCTGCGGTGTGGTCGGCACCCATAGGAGATGTCGCGTAGAGCACGCCGTTGCCTTTCAGCGACCTCGGGTCGTATCCTGGCACTGCCTGGCCCTTGGCGTGAGGCACCCTGCGGACGCCCAACACGCGCCCCGTCACGAGCGCACCCTGCCCGAGGACCCTGCCTAAGATCGTTCCTTCACCGATCTCGCGGAGGAGTCTTGCCGCTCCTTCAGAATCTCCGAACGGCACGATGCCCGCTTCCATGGCAACGGCGAGAGTCGCGCCCATCTCGATGGCGTCAAGCCCGTAGTCATTGCACAGACTGTTTAGCACGGCTACGTCGTCCAAGTTGCCGATGCAACAATTGGATCCGAGTAGCGCGATGTTCTCGTATTGAAGAGTGGACACCAATTCCCTGCCCGACGCATCCACGTACACGTTGGAGCACATGATCGGGCATCCGACCATGCAGCCTATCCCTGTCCGGCCTCCTCTCGCCACCGTCGTGTCGTGCAGGGTCTCGCCGCTGAGCTTCGTCGCGTGCTCGAACTCTCCGCAACTGAAATTGCGCGTCGGAAGCGCGCCGATTGCGTTCACCGCGTTGACTATCCCGGCCGTCCCATACAGCTTGTAGTTCTTGCCAAGCTTCGGGTTGTCCATGAGCTGCTTCGCGAAGTCCCTCGAGAGCGCGAGGAAAGCGTCCCGGTCAGCGTACTTGACTCCCTCCGCGTCGCGGTCGTCCACCACGATGGCCTTGAGTCCCTTGGATCCCATGACGGCGCCAAGCCCGCCCCTTGCCGCGAACTTGCGCCTGCCCTCGGGATCGGAGACCGCGACACAGGCAGCGGCCATGCGCATCTCGCCCGCCTGGCCTATGGCCACGACGCCCGCATCATTGCCGTGTTCCGCGCGGAGGCGCTGGACGGTGTCGAAAGTGCCCAAACCCTCAAGACCTCCGGCGTCCGTGAGCTCGCATCCACGCTTTGTGATCTTGAGCAGATACAGCCTCCCGCCTGCAGGCTGACCTTCAATCACGATGGCCTTGATGCCCAACCGGGCAAGCTTGTGGCCGGCGGTTCCGCCTGCGTTGGCTTCCTTGATGCCCCCGGTGAGCGGGCTTTTCGCGCCGATGGACACTCTGCCCGAGCTTGAGGCGGCCGTCCCGCCCAGAAGGCCGGGAGCAATGACGAGCTTGTTTCGCGGCCCGAGAGGGTCGGCAGTCGGCTTGACTTCGTCCAAGACGATCCTGGACGTCAGCGCCCTGCCGCCAAGCCTTTCGTAACCTGAAGCGGCCTTCTCGACTGCCACCGTCCCCGCCGACATGTCGACTCGAATCACGATGTCCAAACCCATCACCCCCCTGGTTTTGAGGGACGCTCGACACGTCACGCAAGCCTTCGCAGGCACCTATCCTCCTCCCTCGCGCCTCTTTAAAAGCCTGCCTCTACCCCATTTCCAGCACCTGAGCCGTGCGCAGGCACCGCAGTCCCATGCCGACGCCCCAGCCCCATCCTAACGCCCCATTCCCCCACATTTCCACGCCGACGCCGCATCCCCATGCCGGCACCGCAGGCCTGTGCCTGCGCCTCAGCCCCGTACTCGTACAACTGCTGTGACAGCTCGACGTCTGCACCGCAGCCCTCTCCTGGGCAGCCCTCTCCCGGCATGACGGCTATGACAGCTGTGTGCCCGCGCCGAACGTCTATACTGGCACGGCCATGTCTGGAGCAGCCCTCTTTGATTGCACAGCCTCCGGGTAGTACTTGTTCACGGTCTCGACCACGATGACGGCCTGGTGAGCCATCCGCCGCCCGTCTTCCGCGCTGGTCAACTGACCGTGGCCGGATACGACCGAGTTCCCGCACTTGAGGTGGATGGGCGCGGCGATCCTCACCATCTCGGGTGCCTCGTACGTTCTGATGAAACCGCCGGATCCCGGAGGGTTGTCAGTGTGGCAGTCAATGGGCAGTCTTGTCGCTTGCCTGAGTGCAGCTATCATTGGTAGCTGCAAGTCCCGAACAGGGTTTATCGAGTCCGCACCGAGCATTTCAAGCACTTTGAACGACGCGGGGTTGCAGTGCCCGCAGTGAGCAGACACCTTCAGGTGCACGTCCGAAGGCAGCTCTCCGTCCTTCTTCATCTGGGCCAGCACCCAGAGGAGTCCCTCGTCGTATACGAGGATCCCTCTTCCGCCCAAGTCGACGACTCTCTTGACGTCCTCCACCGCCCTCACGACTTGCTCCATGCCCCTCAGCCTGTAGCTAATGCGCACGCCCTGTGGCGAGAGCACGGTGGCTCCCGTGTCATACGTAGCGCGAGGGCCTACAGACAAGTTGAGTTCCACGCCCCAGTCTTTGGCTATAGCAATGTACTCCTTGAGTTCCTGTGTGGTATGCCTGAATATGCCGTACGTTTCATCCACCCTGTTGATCACGACGCCGTACTTGTTCGCTTCCTCGAGCAATGCCTTCATGGCAGCGGCTGTATTAATGGTCGGGACTTCTATTCTGAAGCTGGCTCCGTCTGGAAAGCGCAGGGTAGACGTAGGAAGGTCCCACGCGTCCTGTGCTGGCAACCCGATTTTCCTCATGTAGTCTCTGGTGCGGTCAAACATCGGCTCAACCTCCTTCGGTCTTTCCCCCACCCGTTCGGATTGGCCCTTCCCCAGCGGGTCTCTGCGCCTCCGACACACCATACGGCGCCATATGGTCATCGGAGGGGCGCTACCTCTGAAAGGTGGCCCGCCGGGGTCTCCCTGTCACCCGCTCTGTCCGACTCCTTCGCCTGCAACACCCGTGCCAGCCCTGCCACTCGCGAGCCAGCCGCATCCGCACGCATCCATGGGCATCGCAAAGCTCAAGATCACAGCAGGCCGTTACGTTCCCGAGCGCCCGAGCCGACACTCGGGCCTGCGCGACAAGGCAGGAAAGAGGGGCGATGCTCCGGGAAACACCGATTCCACAATGAAACCTCAAGGATGCCTGGGTTTCATCCTGCACTCCTCGCAGGTTTCCAAGGGTAAACACCCCATCGTTGGGGCTTCCAGCGCGACCGAGGTCATGGAGTGCCGCTCAGCTCGCCCGCGCTAGGTCGTTCTTCAGGCCCATTGGGGATTGCCGGTACAGGCGCATGTCCATGGTCTTGAGATCATCTGCCACTATAGGTCGGAAGCCCATCTGAGCAAGGACATCCTGCTCGATGTCGATGCCGGGGGCTATCTCCACGAGAGTCAGCCCCTCAGGCCGAAGCTGGAACACAGCCCGCTCTGTCACATAGAGCACAGTTTGGCCGCGTTCTCGGGCGTACTCCCCGCTAAACGTGATCTGGTCCACGTTCTGGACGAACTTCCTTGTCCGTCCTTCCCGGAGTATTCGGGGTCCCGCATCTGAGACCATCACCTCCATGCCACCCGCGGTGAATGTCCCGCAGAACACGACTTTCTTCGAGCACTGCGAGATGTCGATGAAGCCACCGGTCCCTATGATGCGACCACCGAGCTTGCTCACGTTGACATTTCCCGCGCGATCTACTTGGCCAAACCCGAGAAATGTGATGTCGAGCCCTCCGCCGTGGTAGAAGTCAAACATGCTGGGTTGGTCTACTATGGCAAGGGGATTCCACGCTATGCCAAAGTTCCTGCCCAGCAATGGAAGTCCCCCGATGGGTCCGAGCTCTATGGTGAGATTGATCAGGTCTGCGATTCCTTCTTCCGCGCTAACGGACCCGACTCCGTCCGGCATGCCGAACCCCAGGTTTATGACCGCGCCTGGGCGGATCTCCATTGCAGCTCGGCGCGCTATCACCTTGCGCTCACTCATCTTCATAGGAGGAGTGGTCTCCAGAGGTCGACGGGTTTCACCGCACAAGCTCGGATCGAAGCAGATGTCGTTCGTCTGGCGTTGGTTTTCGTCCACGACAACCGCATCCACCAGGATTCCCGGGACCTTCACCATCATGGGGTGCATCAGCGTTCCCGTCTCCGTGATCCGCTTGACCTGGACGAGCACCTTCCCGCCGCAATTCTTCGCCGCCTGAGCCGCCGCCAGCGCATCCAAGCACACGCCTTCGTGCTCGAAGGTGATATTCCCCTGTTCATCCGAGGTAGTTCCACGGATGAGCGTCGCGTGCACCGGAAACGCCTTGTACAAGAGATACTCATCGCCCTCTATCGTGACGACCTTCACAAGGTCTTCACTCGCAGCCTTGTTGAGTTTTCCTCCTTCCACCCTCGGATCCGCGAAGGTCCTCATTCCGACCTTGGTAACGACCCCAGGGCCTCCGGACGCGATCTGTCTCAGCAGATGAGACAGAACCCCTTGAGGGAGATTGTACGCCTCGAACTGGTCGGCACAAGCCATCTTCCAAAGGTTCACGCTCCAATACCAGTGCCCTCCAATGACCCGACGCACGAATCCTGGAAGGGCGAACCGATCTGCGCCGCCGCCTTGTCTGTCTCCCAGGCCTACGATATGAACCAGTGCGAGATCGCGTGGGTGCCCTGTCTGCGCATATCTCTTCTGAAGAGCTTCCAGCAGCAACGACGGTTCCATGACGCCCCAACCAGAGCCGACCACGACGACGGTGTCTCGGTCTTGTATGAGCCTGACAGCCTCGCTAGCTGGCAGCACCTTGCCTGCCATGACTTTCCGTCACCTTCCTCGGTCGCCTTTGGGAAAGCTCTTGTTGCCTTCGCGGATTCCTCAAGTAGTCCCGCGGAGTGCTTCGGCAAGGGAATCCAGTGGCGCTCGGGTCTCCCACTCCACATTTCAGCTCCTGCTGGCGCGTGCCTTCGTCAGCCGAACTGGGAATTGAGATAGGCAGGTCCCAGGCTTCACATCTCGATGAGGACCTTGCACCCTTCACCACGCTCCAGTATGGAGAACGCTTCTGTCAGCCGGTCGAAAGGCAGTCTGTGGGACACGATCGCGTCCACGTCTACAATCTTGCGTTCCACGAGCGTCAAAGCTGTACCGAATTCATCATGGGTGTATATGTATGAACCCAACACGTCCACCTCGTTCGACACGATCCTGGAGGGGACGACTTCCGCAGCCGTCTGAGCAAGGCCGACCAGAATCACCCTCCCTCCTGGCGCAACGAGCTGAAGCGCCGCTTCCACTGTCGAAGGCACGCCAGCGGTCTCTATCACCACACTGGCGCCCCTCTGCCTAGTGGCCTCCTCCAGGGCCGCTAGAAGGTCCTGTCGACTCCCGCTGATCGCGGCGTCAGCTCCGAGTCTCCTTGCCAGTTCGAGTTTCCACGCCATGACATCGGCCACCACGGTAAACGCCCCGGAGGCCTTGGCAACCTGAAGCGTCAGCAAGCCGACAGGGCCGGCGCCGAGGATCGCGACCGTGTCTCCTGGTGCGACCCTTGCCCTCTTGACAGCTCTCACTGCCACCGCAAGGGGCTCCGCGATCGCTGCCTGTTCATAGGACAGCCCTTGCGGGATGTGCCAAGCGTAACCTTCAGGAACGGCAACATAGTCCGCGAAGCATCCGTCTATGTTCACAGAGAGCCCGAGACGCTCTTGACAGAGGTTCTCCCTTCCGGCCCTGCACATGTCGCACTCGCCGCATCCGAAGTTGGGTTGGACGGTTGCTCTATCTCCAGGCTTGAACTTTGTGACGGACCTCCCCACGCAAGCCACGTTACCAGAGAACTCGTGCCCAAGCACGAGCGGGCCCGGGATCTGCCTGTGCCCCATGTAACGATGAAAGTCCGAGCCGCATAGCCCCACCGTGTGAACCCTTATAAGCACATCCCTGTCTCCGAGCACTGGTTCTGGCCTGTTCTCGAGCCTCAGATCTCGAGGCCCGTACAGCACCTGACATCTCATTGCGACAACACCTCACCATTCGCCTACGTTAGGCTGTTCAGGAGGTACCGTATCTCGCGCACGTCGATCTGGCCAGGAGCAGACGCTCGACCCAGAGACGCAAAGGTCAAGTCACACCCGTACAGGGGTCCGACGACCCGGGAGTACTTCCCCATCTCACCCATGCTCATGGATATCACTGGTAACCCGGTCATTTCTTTAGCTTCCCACGTAGCGTCCAAAGCCACCAGGACGTCTCGAGGATGCCTGGGAGTCACCGCGAACTTGACTATGTTACCCCCGGCTTTCACTTCCTCCTTGACAATTCCCAGGATCTCTCGTTTCGAAGGAGTGGTTCTGAAGTTGTGATATGAGAGGATCACTGACACTCCACGTCTTGAGGCAACCTCCAGCACTCGGCTTCGGAAGCGCGGCTCGGTGGCGAGTTCTATGTCCACGACTGCGACCCCGCCGCACTCCATTGCAGCTAACTGAATCTCTACGCGCTCTTCCTCAGGAACCTGCCGGGCGCCCCCTTCGGCCCAGAGCCGGTTCGTAAAGATGATCGGCAGCGACGAAGACTTGGCGACCGCGGCCAGCATGTCGCGTACGTTCTCGGAGTTGAGACCGTCGACATGGTCAGCCCTCATTTCGATCATGTCGGCGCCAGACGATGCAGCGTCGCTCGCGATCTTCACCGCTTCTTCGGCAGTTCTAGCAACCACGGGCACGCAGACCACCGGCTCAAACCCACCGATCACGACGTCGCCCGCCTTTACAGGGAACCGCGCGAGAGGACGGCCATGCGCCCTCATTCGATACATCACCACCCGTCATCAGGGAAGCCGCTTCGCCGCGTCACACCGCAACAGGCATCCCGGTCTTCGCGCTTTCTTTGATTGCCAAGATAATCTCCAGCGTCCTACGAGCGTCGTGTCCGGGGGTTACTATCTCGGCGTCCTCCCCCGTGATCAACCTGCAGAAGTGAGCAAGCTCCTCCGTCATGGGATCGACGTAGGGAACCTCAATCCGTTCGACACGAGTCGGCGTCATCCAGTGGCCCTCCTCAGGACCTGGATAGAACACCCTTAGCATCCTTGGGAACGCTATCGCGCCCTTCGTTCCGAAGAACAGGTAGCAATCCTCGTTGCTGGGCCAGAAGATCGGATTCTCCTGCGCGGCGCATTCGTAAGCCCACAGCGAAGGCGCCGCATCGGTTGCAAATATGGTGGCCAGCGCCCCGTTCCTGAGAGTGAGAGAGATGGCTACCGTATCCTCGGCAGTGAACTCGGGATCCACCCCGCGGATCTTGTTGGCGACGTACGCGAACACGTTTGAGATCTCCCCGCATGTGAACCTCAGATCATCTACATCGTGTACCACGTTGATGAGGAGGGGCCCGCCGCCTTGCTCCGCCTTGGCATGCCACCGTTTCTTTCCCGTGTAATAGTCGTCAGGCTTCCTCATGGCCCAGGTGACGCTTACGCCTATGAGTTCGCCGATCTCTCCCCTTGAGATGATGTCACGCACCGCTCGTAGTTTGGCTGAGAACCTTCTGTGGTGTCCGACCAACATCTTCACCCCGGCGCGACTCACAGCCTCGATTAGCTCGTCCGCTTCCTCCAGCGTCGGAGTGATGGGTTTTTCCATCAAGACGTGGAGCCCGCGGCGGGCACATTCCAGTCCGGCGTCGAGGTGGACGTCGTTGGGAAGCGCGACGATGACACCATCGAGCCTTTCGTTGTCGAGCAACGCACGGTAGTCCGTGTAGAACCTGGCACCAAGCCTCTTCGCCGCCTGTTCCTTCTCAGGATTCTTATCGCAGACCGCAATCAACTCGCCGTAAGGCGTCTTAGTCAAATCCGTCGCGTGTTTCATGCCATGACCCAGGCCGAAAACCGCTAGGCGTGGTCTCATCGAGTGCAAGCCTCCTTGTCTGCCTCCTGCTTCTGCACGCCTGCCAGCCTTCCATCTTGGACGGATACCTCGCTCCTTGGCTGCCAGGCAGGTTTCGTGGGACACACCTAGAGAATCAGGATTGGCTTCACCGCCGTCTTCTTCTCGATGTTTTCAAACGCTCGATGAACGTCGTCGAAACCATACTGCTCCGCCTCGAAGGGTGACACATCTACCTTCCGTTGCTGCAATAGGTCCGCCGCGGTGGGGAAGTCAAGTACGCACGTGACGCATCCCACGACGGTCACCTCGTTCCGGGCGAGAGCCATGACGTTGATGCTGGCTGGTTCGCTAGGCAGCCCCACTATGGCGATCCTGCCTCCGGGCGCAACGGAATCCAGCGCCAACTGAAAACCATGAGGAGAGCCGGTGGCGTCGATCACGACGTCGGCCCCCGCGCCGTCCGTGAGTGCCTTAGTGGCGTCCGGAGTAGGTGTGCGGGTGAAGTCAATCACATGGTCCGCCCCGAATCTAGTGGCGAGATCCAGCCTGTTCTTGAACTGGTCCGCGATGACGACCTTAGCTCCCTGCAGCTTAACGACCTGAAGCACCAAGAGCCCCATCGGCCCCGCTCCCAGCACCAGCACGACATCACCCAACCTGGGCTGCGCGCGTTGAACGGCGTGGTAAGCTATGGTCGTGGGCTCGACGAGAGCTCCCCGCTCATAGGGCATGTCTTCGGGAAGGGGCCACACGTACTCTGCCGGGGCGACCACGTATTCGGAGAAGCACCCGTCGATATTCAAACTCATCGTTCTCTTCGCGCGACATATGTTGTACTTTCCCGTCCTGCAGAGTCTGCACTTCCCGCAGCTGTAGTTGGGTTCCACCGTCACCTTTTCTCCGACCTTGCGAGTGGTCACCGCCTCGCCGACCTCGACGATGTCCCCGGCCATCTCATGGCCCAGAATCTTCGGGAGAGGGACCACCCTGTGACCCTTCAAGATGTGGAAGTCTGTCCCGCAAATCGCGACGGCGCGCACACGAATCAGTACATCGCTAGCCGATACGGTGGGCTTGGGGACTTCATCTATGCGCAGGTCGTCAGGCTTATGAACCACAATGGCTCTCACGAAAGCCACCTCCAGCTGTCTCCGTCACCTGTCTCGGCCGCCCGGTCGCCCGTTCCATGTAACAGGTCTTCCTACGGCAGAACCAACCTGAAGAACGTTGTGAAAGCATACTGCACGATGAAAGCCGAAAGGATCGATATCACCGCGAGGGTGAGCGGCTTGCCTCCTCTTAAGAAAAGCATGAGGACAAATAGGAACGCTGCACTGGCCAAGAAGAAGTGGATGTACGGCAGCAACAGAATGTATGCTGCGAAAACCCCACCGATCACGAGGAAGCGGTACACGACTTTCCGGTCGATGACCAGTCCGGGCCTTTGTTCTCTGGCCTTGAAGCTCTGGGCTATCAGCACAAGGCTGAAGAAGGCGAGACACCCTCCAACGAAGGTGGGGAACAGTCCGGGGCTGGTCTGCCACGCCCCCATGAGCGGCAGCTTCCTGGCTTCGACGATCATGAACACGCTGAACACGAGCAACACGACCCCGCTGACGAAATCCCTCTTGTCCGCTTTCACAAGCCCAACCTCCTCCGAACTCGACCCGTTGCCTGGACGACTCCAGCGGGACCAGCGGCACAGTCGTCAGGCGCTGCCCATGTCCGTATCCCATGTCGCCCTCTCGAAACGGGATGGGGGCTAGGCCGGGTGGGCGGGGAGCCAGGTTGCGTCCCGCTCCCCGCCCGCCGGATGCTACCAGGCTCTTGCTGCGAGCGTGCGCTACGGCTTCGGAATGCCGAACTTCTCAGGGGAAGCCGTGGCCGCTCCGGCCTCGTACAGTAGCCAGCTCGTCACGGATGCCCACTCATTGATGAACTTGGTGGCCGCCTCTCCCTCGAGGTTCAACGGAACCGAGTACGTCTTCGCTACGAACTCTTTCCACTTGGGATCGTTCACGGCCTGTCTTACCGCACCACGGAGCTTGTCGATGATCTCGGGTGGAGTACCTTTCTTCACCACGATCGCGTAGAAGGTGCCCCAAGGCAGAACCTGTCGAAGCTCGGGCACCTCTTGCCCGAGGGCGGGCACATCCGGAGTGAAAGAAGTGCGCTCGTTCGTGAAGGTCGCGAGTATTCTCAGGTTGCCCGCGCGAACATGGTCTATCACTTCAGGCAGGCTCTGGAACGTGACGCTCACGTGTCTGCCGAGGGCCGCGGTCACTGCGGGACCACCGCCCGCGAACGGCACCATCGTGAGCTGTACACCCGCGTACTTCTGTAGCATAAGAGATGCTATGTGTGCGCTTGCTCCAGGACCGGAAGACGCGCCGGTGATCACGCCTGGATGGGCCTTGGCGTCGTCCAGTAGCTCCTTGACGGTCTTCCATGGGGCGTCCCTGTGGACCGTTATCGTCGGCACGCCCCGCGTGAGGATCATTATGGGTTCAAACTGCTCGAAGCTAAGATCGGCAAGCCCCATGACCTGCATGACGCCGGCAGGCGTCTCGGCCGAGAAGAGGATCGTGTAACCGTCAGCCTTCTTCTTGTTCACGTAGTCGGTGCCGATGGCACCGGAAGCCCCGGGCATGTTCGTCATGACAAGAGGCTGTCCTAGACTTCTCTCGAGAAGGGGCTGGATCGCCCGAGCGGTTGTGTCGGTCATCCCACCAGGAGACCACGGGATGATGACCTCGATGGGCCTCTCCGGGTAACTCGCGGCATATGCTCCGCCGACCAGGCTCATCGCCGCAAGACAGACCGCGGTCAACGTCAGCGCGAGGAACTTCCTTCCTCCCCCAGTTTTCATTCTTCAGACCTCCTTTGCGAGCGATGTCTTTAGGCTTCATAGCTCCTGACTCTTCTCATGTCCTTGCCGGTGATGCCATCGACGCTGTGCTCTCAGCGCTCTGTTCCATCCCCCCTTCCCTGGCTCGGGTATAGGATCTAAGTATGGCTTGGCCATCTCCAGCCGAGTAACTTGCGCCGCGCCTCGTCTTTCGCTATCATGACCGCCGGCCCCGGGTCCGCGTCGGGCATTACTTGGACTGTGTGTTCATTCAAGGCCACTCTTCACACTGGCTGTGCTCGAGTGAATACGCCTCATGCACCGACTGAAGAGATGTCTCACCGTGCTGCTTTGCGCCGCAACCTGCAGTACGAGCACGACGAAGATCAGGACGGCAATTGGCCGTGTGAGGAAGGTGCCCAGGACATCCCCTCTGCTCATTATGATGCTGCGCCTGAGCTCGCTGTCAGCCATGCCGCCAAGCACAATGCCTATGACGACAGGACCCACGGGAAACTCGAGACTGCGCATGACGTAGCCGAGCACTCCGCAAGCCACCATTATGAGGATGTCGAACATCGAGTTCTGCAAAGCGAACGAACCGACCACACACAGCATCATCACGATGGGCATGAGTATCTCTTTCCGGATTGAGAGGATCAGCGGTGCGTACCTGGCTATGATGAGACCGATCAGCAGGAAGGCGACGTTCGCCACCAATGAGAGCGCCACGATCAGCCAGAACATATCCGCGCTGTACTGCATGAGCAGCGGTCCGGGACGCATGCCGTGGACCATGAACGCACCGATCATGACGGCCGTGACCGCATCCCCTGGGATGCCGAGGGTCAGCATGGGAATCAGGGCACCGCCTATACAGGCGTTGTTCGCGACCTCGGGAGCGACGACGCCCTCGATTGCACCTTCGCCGAATGGACGCGAGGGCTTTCGGACAGTTCGCTTCGCGGAGTCGTACGACATGAGCGCGGCTATCTCCCCGCCGATTCCCGGAAGCGCACCGACCCAGGTCCCGATCAGAGCGGATCGGATGCACAAGCCCCACATCTTGAGAACATCTCGTATCCCAAGGGCGGCCCGCCCAAAGCTGGTGATCGGCTTCACTCCGGCACTGCCCGTGCGGAGCTGGGCAAACACTTCCGACATCCCGAACAAACCGATGAGCGCGGGAATGAAGTTTATGCCTCCCATGAGCCGCACGCTTCCGAACGTGAACCGACCTATGCCGTACACGGGGTCCATTCCTATCGCTGAGATGAATAGCCCGATGAACCCCGCAATCATCCCCTTGAGGAAAGATCCCCTGGAGACGCTCCCAATTATCGTCAACCCAAGCAAGATCAGCATTAGGTACTCGAAAGGCCCGAACCCAAGCGCGAATCTCGCCAGCGCCGGCGCACACGTCGCCAGCGCGAGAGTCCCCAGCAGCCCACCAATGAATGAGGCGAGCCGCGCAAGACCAAGTGCGTAACCCGCCTCACCTCGTTGCGCGATGGGGTAACCGTCGAATCCGGTGGCCACCGCCGCTGGAGCTCCGGGTATGTTCAGAAGAACGGCCGAAATGGATCCTCCGTAGACCCCGCCGCAAAACACTCCCATGATCATTGCCAGGGCGTCAGTCATGCTCCAGCCAAACGTGATCGATACCAGCAAGGCTGTCGCCATGGTCACTGTGAGCCCGGGCAGCGCTCCTATGATCATCCCGCTCGTCGCGCCGACCGCAACGAGAAGAAGGATCTTCGGTGTAAGCACGGTCTGCAGGGCGTGCAGGAACATCATACGCTGTGACTCCCTCCTCCGAACTCTGTGTTCACCGACGCGGCCTCACCATTCGGTCGGCACCTCAAAGAACTCCACAAGCGGGATCGGACTCCCGTTCCACCCGCCGCGCCTTCTGACGGGTCTCGCCATCCTTGCCCAAAGCCTTCCTGAGACGTGCTGTGAGCCTCGGCAAAACCTGAAAGAGGTCTCCCACTATGCCGTACGTCGCAACCTGGAATATGGGAGCCTCCGGGTCCTTGTTGATGGCTACCACGATCTCGGAGCCTGACATCCCGGCCAGGTGCTGAATGGCGCCGGAAATGCCGCACGCGATGTACAGCCTTGGAGCCACCGTCTTGCCGGTTTGCCCCACTTGGTGGCTCGGATGGATCCACCCGGCGTCAACGGCTGCCCTGGAGGCACCCACGCACCCTCCCAAGACATCGGCGAGTTCGCGGATGATCGAGAAGTTCTCAGGCCTGCCCAGGCCTCGACCGCCCGATACGATGATGTTGGCTTCCTCCAAGTTCACGGCTTGAGCGGCCTCCACCAGCACATCGAGAACCTGCTTGCCGGTGCTCTTGCTGCTCAGAATCGGCTTCTCTTCGACGATCTCTCCCAGACGAGACGCATCCGGAGGAAGTCGCCTCATGACCCTTGGGCGCACCGTGGCCATCTGGGGCCGGTGGTCGGGGCACAGGATCGTAGCCATAATGTTTCCTCCAAACGCTGGGCGCGTCTGTCTCAGCAGACCAGTCTCGGCATCGATATCAAGGCCTGTGCAGTCCGCGGTAAGGCCTGTGCCGACCCTGCCGGCAACCTGAGGAGCGAGGTCGCGGCCCAGGGTGGTCGCCCCGAACAAGAAGATGGCCGGCTTGTGCTTTGCGATGAGGCTCGTGAGAACCTCGGCGTATGGTTCGGTCCGGTAATGCCGCAATTCTGGGTCCTGCGCCAGGATGACACGGTCGGCTCCGTGTGCTATCAAGGTTTGACAAAGGCCTTCCACTCCGTAGCCCAGGAGCACGGACGTCACGGAAGCCCTGAGGTCTTCAGCGAGGTCCCGCGCCTTTCCGAGCGGACCGACCCCCTGGTTTTGGACATTAGGCTCTAACAGATGGTAGTTTCATG
>JANLFY010000027.1 GCA_024653485.1 Bacillota bacterium
AGCGTCGACATCACTTTTCCGTGAGGTCTCTACCTACTTTCCCTTGACAGGTACGAGACTGCGCGGCCTACTTGCCCCAGGGCTCGCTGATGGTGTATAATTTATGACAGGCGAAGGTGCAGCGACGGTGCGCGTGCACCAACCGTGATGGATGGTCTTCAGTAGACAATCGCATGTGAACCGAGTTTAGGTGCCGAAGTGGCGGAACTGGCAGACGCACGCGACTCAAAATCGCGCGGAGTGACCCTCCATGGGGGTTCGATTCCCCCCTTCGGCACCAAGGTTTTGTGCGGAATGCGTCAAACAGGCATTTGAGCGCTGAGCAGGGCTTTTGTGGCCCTGCTCAGTGTCGTCTTCGTCGCCTTTGTCCCCGTTGACATCAGAGATTGGCCAGAGAGTAACGAGAGCCCGACCCGTGGGACGGAGTCGGGCTACAGAAGAATCCGATCCGGTTCAGGCGCTGAGAGCGGAGGAGTCTATTCACTCAACTGCAGATGGGGAAGAAACAGAAGCAGAACAGTACCACGAGCACTATGATGACTATGATTATGATCCACCACCACCAGGAACCTCCGCCTCCACCCGGCTTGGTAATCTCGGCCATTCAACTCACCTCCCTAAGACAGCCCTCGACGAAGATCTCCAGCAGCGCACCCCTGCGGCGCCAGGCGCTATATCATATGCCCGCCCGGACTAGGGTGACACAGCGGAGTCTCGCTGGCCCCGAACACGCAAGCAGCCCGGCCCCTCGAGGGACCGGGCAGACTGTGCGAACGCGGTCTTGTACCCGCAAACCTCACGTGATCGGGGTCGAGCTCTCACGATCGCGCGAGCACACCTCTGTGCGCCTTGCCGCGCGCGCACTCGTCGATAGCGCGTTGACCACCGAAAGCGCCAACATGAGACCGCATCCGACGGGTATCAGCAGCATTCCCGTGCTCAGGGAGAACGCATCAGACACCAAGCCGATGAGCCAGGGGAAGACGGCCCCTCCGGCCGCCCCCGCCGCCACGAGCATGCCGGTCACGCTCCCCGTCGAGCCCGGGAAGAGCGACGTTCCTTGGGCCATGATCGTCGGGAATATGCCCGAGAAGAAAAACCCAAGGGCAACGCATGATGCGAGCGCCGCGCCAACGCCCGGTCCCATCATCAGAGGCAATCCCGCCAGGACCGAGCCCGCGCAGCAACACGCGATGAACGACGAGTGGCCCAGCCTCTCGGAAACATACGCAGACACCAGCCTGCCGAGAGTCAGCGACGCCCAGAAAAGCGAGACCGCGCCCGTGGCCACCTCGCGCGTCGCCCTCAAGGCTGCCGTCAGGAACGAGAACACCCAAGCGCTCACTCCGCTCTCGACGCCCACGTAGACGCACACCAACCCGGCGAGAAGCATGAGCCGCCTATCAAAGGCCAATGAAGACAAACGCTCGCGGCTCGGCTTTTCCCCGGCCGGACGAGGGGCACCGAGACGAGGCGCGATGCGGCGAGCGCCGAACGCCAGGAGGAACACGAGGGAGCACGCGGCCATCGCCAGGTAAGCGTACCTCCACGTCACCGAGCCTGCAACGATGTACCCTGCCCATAGAGGCCCGACCAGCGCGCCGACCCCGAAGAACGTGTGGAGAAGGTTCAAGGCGAAAGCCCTTCTGTGAGCGTTGAGGTCCCCGACCAGAGGAGCCAATCCCGCGTCGAACCCTCCGAACCCGACACCCATGGCGAAGAATCCGAGGTCCAGAAGCCAAACGTTGCGAAAACATCCGATGAGAGTCAATCCACATATCAGAATGGCGGTCGTGGCGACCACGAATTTCCTTTTCCCGAAGGTGTCGGCGAGGACTCCGCCCACCAGGACCGACAGAATGAACCCTGCGAACTGGACGGTGAAAAGGCTACCGGCCCGGGATAGACTGAGCTGGTAATCAAGCCGTAGTGATGGTAGCAGCGGGCCTGTCATCGTGTTGGTCATCCCGAAGATCACAAAACCCGCAGCGCACAGAGCTCCCAATCCCCACCCCATCGTGCCCAAATCCTCTCACTCTCCTGCAACACCGAGACTGGGACGAGGTATTCAACGCGAGACAACGACATCCCTGCACACCACCGAGATGTTCGCCCGACTCCGATCGGTGCGAAGCCGGCCGCAATCGTTGTATGACTCGCCACAGACGTGGATGCCACCATAAGGGCCGCACCTGGAGGCGCTCCACGGTGTTGGACAGAGAGACAGCAGGTGGTCACGGGGGAAATGAGGGGAGTAAGCGCGACTTGCTCCAGGCGCTCGGATAGCCACGGGGACTCAAACCGACCGACCGATTGGCGAAGTGATCGTTGGAGTGGAGGCTTCAGGCACGGCGCCTTTCGCCTTTCCCCCGTCACCGCTTCCTGGTCCTCCCCCCTGCCCTTCGCCGCTCGAACCGCCGCCCCAGTGCAGGCAGCGCCCATCCGAGGAACACCGCTGTAAGGACTGTATTTGCCAAACGCCCATCCCAGCGCGTCTGCACGGTGACTTCCGGCACGATGGTAACGCCTTCAAAGCTCGCCCCTGCGACGAATCTGAGCGGAGCGGACATGGCTCCGACGACCGCGCCCCTGCTCCTTACTAGTTCCAGTACTTCCTCGTAGGCGCGTTTCGCCGCGGGGGCGCTGCCGTACGACAGGTGCATTCCGTCATTGCGGCCGAAGTGCAGCCGCGGCGCGATGGCTGAGGCCCAGGACGGGTCGGCCATGAGCCACCGACTCCCGTCGTGGAGTTCGACCCACGCGTGTGCCCCTGCAGGATGGCCCCACTTCCGTGTCACGGCAAGGAGCGGGACCGGCGGAACGCCGGCAAACGCCAACCCCGACACCACTCGAGCCGGGATGCCTGAGGCCCGGCACAGAGCTACGGTCAGGCCGGCGAAATCCTCGCACACCCCGACACCCGTCTTGTAGGCCGTGACGGCGGAGGATGTCACACCCGTCCGAGTGCCCTTTGGCCACCGGAGATAGCCCGCCACGAAGCGGTAGATGCGGTACGCCTTCCGTCTTGCGCTGGCCTCGCCGCCCGCAAGCGCAGCAGCTTTCTCCCGAATGGAGGGATGGTCTGACTCTATTCCCTCCGCAGGAGCCAGGTCTGACGCTTCAGACGCGCCGGCCCACTCCGCCATTCCTTGCCTGACCGTGACCGCGTACTCGACGAGAGCTTCCGCCTCGCCGCTCGTAGCGGCCCCGCCCTCACCCTCAAAGAACAGGACGGGAAGCCCGCGCACATGCCGTTTCTCCCACACGCCTTGCCAGATGACACGCTGAAGCGTCACGGATTGGTATGGGCCGCTCTCCGGCACGAAAACGTGCAAGCGGACAGAGGACCCCTGGACACCTCCGGAAAAGCGATATCGTTCAGCTATCCGGTAGCTCACCCGTGCAGGCGCCCAGAAGAAGACGACCAGGCAGGCCACGATGAAGACCGTGCCGTAACCGATCCGCCACACGGCGACCCGTCGCGTATACGCGGCGCGTTGAGCCCTCGTCTCAGGTCTAGGTCTCGGGCTTTCCATGTAAAGCACCACCGCGGTAGCGCACGATAGGCCGAGGACAGCCCCATCGGCAGTCGCCTCGGCTCCCCAGCTCCCCGCCCTTGTCGCCTCTCAGCGCAACTTCTCAGACGGCTCTAGAAACCTTCGCGGCCTCTCCTCTTTCAGCCCTTCGCAAGTACACGTACCAGTATGCCGCGCCCACGAATACCCCAGCCCCCGCCATGTTGCCCAGGGTCACCGGGATGAGGTTGTTCACGATAAACGTTCCCCACGTGGCTTGAAGGACTGGGACGTGCCCGGCCGCTCCAGCGGATGTCCCGACGAAGGCGAGGTACGCCGGATCGCTCCCGGCGAACAGGCCGAGCGGAATCAGGAACATGTTCGCCACAGAGTGCTCGAAACCGATGACCGCGAAAGCCATTATCGGCCACCAAATGACCAGGATCCTCCCTGCGATGTCCTCTGCGCTGAAAGCCATCCACACGGCGAGCCCCACCAGCCAGTTGCATCCAGCAGCCCGAAGGAAGGCCTGCCACCATGAGAGGGCGGTTTTGGGGTTCGCGGTCCGGACCGCGAACGCCGCCCAAGGCATCTGCGTGACCAGGTCGCCGGTCCTCACGGGTTCCATGACTATCCCGGACAGGTACGCAAGAACGAAGGCAACGAAAACGGAGCCTGCGAAATTCCCGAGATAGACAAGGACCCAGTTGCGAACGACTCCCTCGAAGAGCCCAACCTTTCCGTCCAGGTACGCTAGAGACTGAGTCATGAAGTTCCCGGTGACGAGTTCCGCCCCGGCTACGATCACGATCATGAGGCCCACCGGGAATACGCCTCCGAATACGAGCCTCGCCAAACCTCCCCACGCTTCTTTGGGCAGCGCCCCGGCCGCCCGCACTGCGAGAAGGCCCCCCAGGGCGACGTACGCTCCCGCCAGGAAACCGAGGAGCAACGTCTTACCCGCGGGCAGCGCGGCTTTCCTGAACCCCAGTTGCGCCATGCCTGCGGCCACTTCATCCGGAGACTTCAGAGCCATAAGGCCCCACTCCCCTTCCGCACGGAGAGGTCTTGAGAAACGTGCCTCTGTAGTCGGGGCGTGCCCCGAAGCCAATCCTGCAGAACCCCATCACCGCCACCGACGGTCGGCCTCTTTCTCTCGCTTTGGCTTTGACACAGGTCGCCATCTCGGACCACACCGGGCAGCGCACGGGGCATCACTTGTTGAATTGCAGTTCTCTCAGAATGTCTTCGAAGGGATCATAGTCCTCTTCGTCGCTCGGCATCTGATATGCCTTCCGCGGCGCGCTGGAGATGTCTATCATGATGTCGTCCTCGAACAGGTACGGGCCGTTGTACTGGATGAGCTGCATGAATACCGCGTCATGCGCACTGAAGAACTCCGGGGCATCGCTGTACACCCCCACCAACTCGCTCTTGGACACCTCGTCCGACGTGGTCACGCGCGGCGCGTGCCACAGTCCCCCCATCGCCCGGATGCCCAAGCCAGAGCTCGATCCGCTCCGCTCACCCTCCCGAAGGTACAGAGGTTCGCCGAAGAGCGGCTCGCACAACGTGCCGGGCGCAATGACCACGAGGTCGATCTCGCCCTCGCCTCCGAACGTGTTGGTCGTCTTGAGCGGGTAGAAGAGGTCCTTGGTCTTGAACCTGTACACGACGGGCTCCACGAAACGTGTCTCCGGCGTGACCTCTACGACATCGAAGACGAAGAACCTTATGTCGCGGCTCACGTAGTCCGCGGCAATATCCTGCACCACCGCAAAGTCTTTCGACTGAAGCAGGCCCTTGTCCGCTAGGCGACTCTCCACCCACTGCCTGAACGCCCCGATTTCATTGACCTTAACGACGGTTATATCGTGGGCTCCGAGCTTCACATTCAGCCGTATCTCGACCGGCGACGCCGACACCGTTCCACTCTTTGACGTAGTGAGAAAGACCAGCCTGTGTTCGTGCATCAGCTGGGCAACGACCTTGAACGGATCCCCTTCGTGGAGGCTCACCTGTGGCTCCGTGGGGAACGGAATGAACCTCAGGATCGTCGTCTTCCTGTCAGCCTGAAGGTCCGTGCCCAGAATCAGGACCTCCTCCTCCAGGTTGTGGAGAATGATGGCTTTCTGCGCCTTCTCCTCAACCTTCGCCGCTGTCGTAAGGATCCTTCCCATGTCCGCGCTGGTGCCTTCCGAAAAGGACAAAACAGCCAGGATAGCCGCGATGACTATGCCTGTCAACTCCGCCCTCCCGCACGTGACGTTCATGCCGCGAGAAAACTTCGCACCCGGCAAGCTCACTCCATCGTCACCTCCAATCTACGTGCCTAGTGCGCGGGGCTGACCAGCCTACCCATGAAGAGCACGCTTCCGGTGCGTAGGTCGCGGATGAGGAAGATGAACGGACGATCCGCCCGAAATACGTGAGGCCGAGCGGGGACAGCCAGCTTTGCGCTCATTATCACAGCCGTGGCTGCAGCCGCCTCGGTGCCTTCCTCATTCACTTCCACGAATGCCTTGTGAAGCACTTTACTTATGTACAACTTCGAACCTGGAGTCATGCCAGAGAAATTGGCTGCGGACATGTCGAACGCGTCCCTCATCCCGAGCGAGTACAAGGCGTCATTCAGCACAAACCGCTGTTCAGACTTGAATCGCGGCAGGAAGACCTCCACCTCCGCCTTGGCGAGCTCCGAAAGCCAGGATCGGACAACACCGGGCTCGAGCACATCCTCGAGCTCCGCCAGCTGCGACCCTTCCTGCGGGAGCAAGATGACCATCGAGAGATCTCCGCCGGAATACGGCATCTCCAGAATCTGCGCGTGGCTGTTCTCCGCGTAGTTGAACTGCGCCACCAGATGCATCATGGGAACGTCCACTGTAGATTGAGCGGACACGTGGAACGGCATAGGTTTCGTATCCTTGGAGTTGAACCGAGTCTGCCATTGCCCCTTGAAGTATATGGCATTGGTCAGAACGAGCCGCGTGAGCGGAGTCAAGTCCTGAGCCTGGATTAGGTCCTTTATCTTGCCGCAGGTCTTCGTCTCGACCCACTTGTTGATGGTCGCCCGCGCCTCCTCGCGTGCGCCGACGTAGTCGACTTCCCGAAAGCCCGCCCCATAGTGCTTGTTAGTGATGTCTAGAAACTCGGGAAGAAACTCGTAGCCCATCTGTCCCCACAAGGCGTTGGCCACGGAGAGCTGATACTGTTTCCCAGGAAGGTTGTACGTTTTCGTTAGGTCCGAGAAGGCAGCGTGCAGCTTCTCAGACTCCAGATCGAAATGCAGCGTCCCCGCCATCTGTCTCGCGGTCTCGCCGCGCGCGCCCGCGTACGTCATGGCAAGCGCCGACGAAATGCTGTATGGCGAGAAGAAGATGTTGCCCTCGTCTTGGGCGAGTTTCTTGTAGAGATCAATCGCGAAACTGGTGTTGCCGGAGACCAGGGAGTCGACGTCCGCCCTGTCGGTCGCGAGCGCGCTTGCGCTGAGATTGAGGAAGGCAACCGTCAGAAAGCATGCCATTACCAGCATTAGCTTCGAGTGTGCTGACCGTACGTTCATCGTTCCTCGAGACCTCCCTTCTTGCTCCTTCGCTTCCGTATTCCTCTGCTTCCGTATTCCTCGACGCGCCCGCATGTGTGTCCGGAGCCTCTCCGACCGTCCCCCACAGGCTCATCCCTGCTATCTCCTCGCTCAGAACTGCCGGACGAAGCCGAGACCGGCTCCAATAGTCATGACAAAGCAAGCGGACGCATTGACCGCGTCCCGCGTCCATTCAGTATTGTACTATTCTTTCGACACCAACTCCTGGTATTCCTGCTCGTTCGCCAATGCCCTGGGACCCAGGGCTGGCACTACTCGAGACAGCAGGCAAGCGTTCCGCTCAGTCGAAACGCGCCGAGAGCGGCAAGACCAGTTTGGGGGCCATGATCGCGCGGCTGGATCCCTTTGCCCCTCAGTCTACCACCACGACGACCTCTTCCCAGGGTCGCTGAGGGCGCGGGCGCTTGCCAGCTGGATCTCTCTTGGGGTAGCCGATGGGTATCATAGCGACGGGCCGCTCGCCCTCGGGCAGACCAAGGGCGCGCCTTGCGGCATCCTCATCGAACGCCCCTACCCAGCACGCCCCAAGGCCGTACGCCACCGCTGTGAGGAGCATGTTCTCGATTGCGGCCGCGGTGTCCTGGATGCAGTAAAGTTCCGAACCACGCCTCCCGTACTTGGATTCGCTCCGCTTCGGCTCGACCGCCACGACCACCACCACAGGCGCCTCCTTTACGAAGCCCTGCCCGAAAGCGGCATCCGCGAGAGCGGCCTTGACGTCAGGCCGTTTCACCACCCAGAATCGCCATGGCTGAATATTGCCTGCCGATGGCGCCATCAGGGCACAACCGATGATCCGGCTTATCGTCGCATCGGGAACCGCGTCAGGCTTGAACTCCCTAACGCTCCTGCGTTGTTCGATCGCCTCGACAAGGTCCTTCGTCACTCAGAATCACCCTCCGTCTCGGTCGCTGAGTAATGGCCACGCCGCGAAAGCTCAGGAAGCGCGACCAGGGCACATTCCACTGATGGGCGGCGGACCGGTCGGCACAGGACCGGTTGGCGCAAGACCCGTGGGCGCAAGACCTCCCGCAACCCAAGGAGGACGCGCCTCCTCGTGACAACGCTGGAATGCCTCATGTTCGATCCACAAATAGCCAAGCAGCCTCCGAACCGCTGGTTCCCGCGCCTCGGTTTCACTGCGTCTCAGGCGCACGGCTCCACCCTCTCGTCCCTCTCGTCGAACGTCCGTCCATAGCCTGCGAAGGACAGGGTTCTCCAGGCTTCCGGGGATGTGCGGTCTGACCACGACCCGAGAGCAGCGTTGGCCGAGACTACTCACGAGGTCCTTGACGAGGGGAAGCCCGTCCGCCGGGACAAACGCCGGACTCGTGGCTAGAGTCATGAGGACGACTCTGCTGTTGGGCATCAAGAACCTGTCGTGCGGCACGATCTCGAAAGCCGTTCCGCGACCTTCGCGGCACCGCCCCTTTTGATGATAAGAGAGCCTCTTGCGGCCCACCGACAGCCGAACTCCGGGGGTGTCCCACCGCTCCCATTCGCCGGCGTCGTAGAGCCATCGAGGCACGACCCAGACTATCTTCGAGAACATGCCCTCACCGGCCGCTCTCCTAAGGAAGTTGCCGCAATGTACAAGCCACGGGAAAGTGTCGTAGAAGTCAGAATGGGCGTCCACATGGACCAGCGTGGCCGAGTGAGCGCCCCATTCCCTCCAAACGAAGTACGCCTCTTTGTGGTCGGTGAAAGCCATCATCGGACTGGCGTCCCAGTCAAGCCCGGCCTCCTCGAGTCGCCCCACGAATTCGCCCGGCTCTATCCAGCAGCGCTGTCGAATTCGGGGATTTCCACACGTCCTGGGCCGGAACATGAAATCCGCATCGATGTCCAAGTATACGCCCATATCCCGCACCGCTTCCTGCTGTCTTGGGCGTGGCTGGCGCGACGGCGGCTCTGACACGTGGCCTGGGGCTCGAGTCGTTCCGTCGGTCGCCCCTCTCTTCCAGAGTGTACATAGATGCGCCCGGAATTCAAGCCCCGATGAGGTCGTGCCGTGCTGCGTTGGATCGGGCTGGTCCCGCGACCCGGGCGGTGGCAGGGGCTCGGGCGAAACCCGAGGCCCCCGGGGCGGAAATCGACGGAGTCGGCGGAAGATGCGGTCAGTGAATGTCTAGTCTGTAGACCTTACCCTTCGCCTCCTCGGCCTTCGGAATGACTACCTCCAGGACGCCGTTCCTGAAGCTGGCCCGCGCCTGGTCGGGCTTCACCTTCGTTGTGATCGGCAGCGTCCGGGAGAACGAGCCGTAGGCACGCTCGCGGCGGTACACGTTCCTGTCCTCGATCTCCTTCTCGTACTTCGATTCTCCCTTTATCGTGAGAGCGCTGTCGGTGAGGGTTATCTCCACATCCTTCTGATCCACGCCGGGCAGGTCCGCCCTCACAACGACCTCGTTCTCGGTTTCGTACATGTCGACCGACGGCTGCCACGCCCGACCGAGCGAGAAGCCGCCCACTGCACGTCTCGCGAATGTCTCGTCGAACACCCTGTTCATCGCGTCCCGAATCGTCGCAAGCTCGTCAAAAGGATCCCATCTCACTAGGCTCACTTACTGGCGTCCTCCTTCCGTGGTCTGTGTCCGAGCGCCGCACGGAGTGTCGTCCGTAGTATTCCATGAGCGCGCGGGCCTTAAACGGCTTCGGAGGCCGCTCCGGTGGCTCCCATTGCCCGTCCTAGCCGCAGCTCCCCCCGCTTCCCCGTGTCCCTGAAGGGGTCCTTTCCTCGCACACGGATCCGCTTTCGGCGGGCTGACATCGGTCGAAATGCATCTCGAGCAGCAACGCCTCGTCACCGAATCCGAGCCTCCTGTAGAAGCGTTGCGTCCCTTCGTTTTCGAACATCGTGCTCACCGAGATCTCTTCACAACCCGCGCGTTTGGCTGCCTCTATGGCTGCTGCTACCAGTTCCTCCCCGACTCCCCGACCCCGCGAGTCCTCGGACACCACGCACTCCTCGATGAGGGCAGTCGGACCAGAGTGGTAGAGATTGGGATGAATATGGTAACTCACGAGGCCGATTACGCGCCCGCAGGCCTCGGCGACGAGTGCCACGCACCCCGGGGAGCACAAGTAGTGAGCGACGAATTCGGGCGCAAGACGGGTCTCCTCTCCGTTCGCCCGGGCGAGCTCCCGAACGAGCGCGCAAATGGCCGCCGCGTCGATCATCATCAGTATTCCGGAGGCATCTCGAGCAGCTGGCGGTACGTGAACACCGGCCCGTCTCGACACACGTACTTGCTGCCTATGTTGCACCTGCCGCATTTCCCGATTCCGCACTTCATCCTCATCTCGAGCGTGGTGATCACCTGGTCCGGCTCGAACCCAAGGTCCGTCAGAGTGGCTAGCACGAACTTGATCATCACGGGCGGCCCGCACGTGATCGCCACGGCGCGATCCGGTCGCGGGGCCACCTCCTTCAGCACCGCCGGCACGAATCCCACGCGTCCGGTCCATCCGTCCTCATGCCGGTCGATGGTGACCACTTGATCGACGTCATCCCTCATGCCCCACCGCTCGAGCTCGGCCTTGAACACGAGGTCTCCCGAGCTCCTCGCACCGTAGATGATCCGGACTCGACCAAACTCCCTCCTGAGCTCGTCCGAAAGCACGTAGTTTATGAGAGAACGCAGCGGTGCAAGGCCGATGCCGCCCCCAATGAAGATGAGGTCCCTGCCTTTCATGTCGGCGATGGGGAACGTGTTGCCGTACGGGCCTCTCACCCCGATCACAGCGCCCTCGGACAGGTAATGTAGCGCCGTCGTGACTTGGCCCATCCTCTTCACGCTGAACTCGAGGTATCCTCGGTCGGTTGGAGAGGACGTGATCGAAATCGGCGCCTCCCCCACGCCGAACACAGAGACCTCCGCGAACTGCCCGGGCAGATATCGAAAACCGTCCCGGGCCGACGCACAGCACAACTCCACGCGAAAGGTCTTCACGTCGCTGGCCTCTGTCTCCCGCGTCACGCGCGTGATCACGGCAGGATACGGGACGTACGGGTTGGCGTTCGGGCCAAGTGTCGTCCCCTGATCCATTAGTTCATCCTCCCAGATCTTCCAGCTCGCGGCTCCCGCCTTACAGCCTAAGGGCGCTGGCCCTCGGCAGCGCC
>JANLFY010000028.1 GCA_024653485.1 Bacillota bacterium
GGGTGACATTTTCTCAGACCGCTTACAGGGTGACATTATCACAGGCCGACGACAGCCACAGGCGCACACCTTTACACGACCCCGAGGCTATGCTATACTCTCAGTGCGAGCCAGTCGCCGCGTCCAACACGTCCAACAAGATAGACGGATTTCGAAGCCGACGTAGCTCAAAGGTAGAGCAGCGCACTCGTAATGCGCAGGTTACCGGTTCAAGTCCGGTCGTCGGCTCCATGAATTTTCAAGCGCCGCAAGGATTTGCGGCGCTTTGTTATTGCCTTCCAGATCGTCGAGAACGGCATTTGGGGATAGTCTGGGGATAGTTTTCACCTGGCCCTATCTCGCCTCCTCCTTCCCTCGAGACAGCATGCGGTCCAGCTTCTCGGCGGCGGCGCGGTCAACGCTCTGGAGGGCATGGGCATAGATGTTCACCGTGGTGCTGATGTTGGAATCTCCCATACGGCTGCTGACGTTCTTGAGGGGAATTCCCTCGGCAATCAGGAGCGTGGCGCTTGCGTGCCGGGGACCCAGGACGGTGATCGGCGGCAGGTCATGCTTGCAGCCGGTTGCCTCATGCCTGAAGCGGCGTGTCGGAGCCATCGTCGTTGATGATAAAGGACACACTCTCAGTTCAGGGTACAACGAGATTCTGGGGACCGACATTGACGAGACTTGCGCGAGGCAGTATGGCAAGTGGTATCGCGACCTCATCAAAGGGAAGTTCTCAAGTCGACTGAAGGATCTTGGCGTTGATGAGGCGAAGTCTCAGCTGATTCAAGAAACGATGTGGGTGGAGTTCAAGATGCTTGATAGGTGTCGTGCTCTCCATGCCGAGGAGCAGGCAATCCTGAACCTGGCAGTGTCTGGGGCCCGGCTGACGAAGGACGCCCGGATGTTCGTGACAACGTATCCATGCAACCTTTGCGCCAACAAGATCGTAAGGATGGGAATAAGGAAGGTGGTGTACTTTGAGCCATATCCCGTCAGGGAAAGTATGGAGATCCTAAACAGTGGAGGGGTAAGTCAGCAAGCATTTGCTGGCGCTACGTTCAACGGTTACTTCCGGCTTTTTGGAGGGGTGCCCCATGGTGCTGTGCCCTGAGTGCGGGAATATTGCTTACAGAAACTCGTATTTTGGTGTTGTGTATTGTCATTCTTGTGGATGGCGCTCTCCTTTGGAGCGTCTCGACATGCGCGAGTCTCGGGGACGATTCAGTCTAGCGCGCAAACGGCGCAAGGAGACGCACTCTTCTGCGCAGGGCAAGCGCAGATTCATCGAGGAGCCAGCCGGGACACACGCGTGACAGTGAGGATCGCTTGCGCTGGGCTGTACCATTCGCCGACATGGAAGTCAACAGATGCTGGTCCGGCTGTGGCAATGTCGTCAGCTCAGAGAGTAGACTCCTGAGCGGTCGGCTCTTGGAGTCATGCAAGGGGACAGGGCTGACAGGTCAAAATGTAGAATGGAATACTTGTGGATGGATGATCGCTCAACTCGTGAGTTCCGGAAGCAGCATTGTTCGGTAATGGGCCTTGGTTGCCCTACACTTGGAGGCGCTTATCTGGAGTGCAGATGGACCCCGAGTACTTGGAGAAGACACGTGCAAGTGCTACATGCGGAATCATCCGACCAAGACCCTTTGTGAAGTGGGCAGGGGGCAAGGGACAGCTGGTGGAGCAACTGGCTGCTCGTATGCCCGGGAGATACTCTGCCTACCATGAGCCTTTTGTCGGGGGAGGGGCTTTGTTCTTCCATTTGACCCCAAAGAGAGCCTTCCTTTCCGACCTCAACGAAGAGCTTGTTAACGCATTTCTCGTCGTCAAAAATGACTGTGAATCTTTGCTGCGGAGGCTAAGGCAATACAAGAACAGTGCGGAATTCTACTATGAGATCCGTGCGTTGGATCCGAAGAAGCTGGACTCGGTAGAAAGGGCTTCGAGGTTCATCTATCTCAATAAGACCTGCTACAATGGGCTATATCGGGTGAATAGACAGGGTAGGTTCAACGTCCCCTTCGGCCGCTACAAGAATCCTGTCTATGCGGACGAGGTTCAGCTGCGTCTCGCAAGCCAGGCCCTCCAACATGCCGACATTCGAGTAGCGGATTTTGAGATAGTGCTTGATCGGGCTGAGCCGGGGGATTTTGTGTACTTCGATCCCCCGTACCAGCCAATAAGCGACACGTCCAACTTCACGAGCTACACGGCAGATGCGTTCGATGAGAGCCAGCAAAGGCGTCTTGCCACTGTGTTTCGGGAGCTAGATAAGAGGGGCTGCCATGTGATGCTCAGCAATTCGGACTCCCCTGTCATCCGCGATCTCTACGGCGGATTTCGGATCGAAACGGTGATGGCTAAGCGCTACATAAACTGCAAGGGCGACAGGCGGGGCGCTATCCCCGAGGCCTTGGTGTTGAATTACTAGAATCAGGGAGGGCGCCAGATGGGAAGATCAGGCAACAAGCAGTCCAAGTCTGCTAGAGAACTCGTGGAAAGGGTGAAGCTCATCCTCGACACCCTAGGGCTAAAGTACGAAGAACAGCGAAGCTCTGAACTCGGAAGCGTGATAATCGGAAGAGGGCGGGACGTGGATCTTACTGTGGTCGATGACGACGGGAAGCCCGTCATGTTCATCGAGTGCAAGGTCCAAAACACGTCCGGAACCGCCGAAGAGAAGCTCTTCCGGGTGATCGAAGAAGCGAACCGGGACAAGGAGCGAGGAATTGCATCGATCATTGTCTTTTCAGGTCACGGATGGTCTACCGATCTGCTGAGACATGCGATGCTATACGGCGCTGTCAGAGAAGAGTACCTGCAAGAATGGTTGTTCACCTACTTCAATTACACCCCCAACCGTTCGAACTCGACGGCTTAGGACCGACGCCGCTTGACAGGGCGCTGGATAATCTCTTCAGGGATGCTGACGGCCTTGGAGACGGTCAGTCTCCGGGCTGCTGGCTCTTCGCTTGGGGGAGGTGATCGCGTGGACTGGGCAGCAGCAGACCGCACAGTCGGCCATGACCCTTGGTACCAAGGATGTACGAGTGATATCGCCTGTGCGGGTTCGGGGTCGCCACCCTGCGCTTGATGGTGGCAGCACTCAGGAGACAATCGCTGCGGAATGACACCCCCTCGAACTGTTCCCTCAAGGTTTTCCTGAACCGTTCCTTGGGTTCCAGAAGCGACGGTGAAACCAACGTTTCTCCCCCTTATCGATGAACTCTCGAAATCCAATGGGCAACCAGCGGGCAGTCAGATGGTAACCAGAAGCCTGATCGGGGATGGGCCAGCCTGGTTCGCAACGAGCCAACCCCCTGGAGCGGGCGGGGCCATTTCGCGGTGAAGGGAGACCTACGAGGTCAGGCATCCACAAGTAAAGCATGGTGACGCGCTCGCCAAGCCATGTAGTAGTGAAATTCCCAGACCGAAAGGCAAGAGTTTTTCGGCTTCTGCGGACAATGCGGTCGTCAGCACCGGCCTGACCCCGCGCATGATTCAGCTGGACGTCCAGCCTGCGACGAGAGACCGAGACGTTCGGGACGCGACTCGGGAACGCCGATTGCGGAAGACAAGCGCGGTTTCTTAGAGCCTGCGCGCATGGAGCAGGAGTCGCAACGCAAAGTGGCCGAGGGTCTCATTGTGGGCCAGACGCCCAGAACGGGTGGGTCGTTTGCTGAGGCGGCTCATGCGCGGTCAGCGAGACAGTCTCGTCGACCTCTTCTGCCGCTTGCACCGCTGCCGCCCGCAAGTACGGAATGGGGCATCGACCAGGCCCGTGAACAACTGTCGGACGCTCTGGGGTATGCCGCCGTCGTGAACAGATTTCACGTTGTCGAGCCTCTCGTTCAATGAGAGCTGGCTGTGCGGCCCGCAAGACAGTCATGGATAGCTGGCACGATGTCCAGTTCCCGTGGGACGAATCTGGGATCAAACACAAGACAGCAGGAGTGACTGTGCGCCTTCTGCACCCCGGCGACACCCAAGAACACGAAGCAAGACCTTGTTATGGAAAACTTCAATGAACTGCTCACGCGGCCTGGAACCCAGTCTTACTGCGCAGGTTACCGGTTCAAGTCCGGTCGTCGGCTCCATTCTTTTTGCACCTATAGCGCGATTGTCGAACGGCGTTGCCACGAAATTCGCAGAAAGTCGTTGCCAAACCGTTGCCATGTCACGCCTCTAGGGCCGTCCATGCTGACCCCTTGCCGAGATCCCGAGCATCACGGAGAGACCTGCGGAAGGCGCTGCCGCGCCACCGTGCCGCCGTTTCCCATCAACACAAAGCGCCGCCGCCAGAAGCCGCGGCGCTTGCCCGCTCCGAGAGGGATTGGGAACAGGAATTGAGAATGTGTGGAGTCTAGCTTCTCGGGTCGACCAGCCTCCCCACAAACAGGATACATCCGGAACGCAGGTCGCGGATGAAAAAGACGAACGGTCGATCTGCCCTGAAGATGGATAGCTCTTGTGCCGAGAGCGACTTTCCGGACATGACCACGGCCGTGGCCGCCGCAGCTTCGGTGCCTTCCTCATTGACGTCGACGAACGACTTGTGAATGACCGCGCTTATATATAGGTCACGACCGGGAGCCATGCCGGAGAAATCGGCGGCCATTTCGTCGAACGCGTCGGTCATCCCCAGGCTCTGTAGCTGTTCGTTCAGCACGAATCTTCTCTCCAGCTTGAACCGTGGCAGAAAGACCTCCACCGTCTCCTGGGAGAGCCGGGACGCCCATGACCGGAGCTCCTGATCGCTCAATGTGCTCTCGAGTTCTGCCAGCTCGTGTCCGGGCTTAGGAAGCAAGATCATCATCGCGAGTTCGCCGCCTGCGTACGGCATCTCAAGGACCTGAACGCGGTCGTCTTCCGCGTAATTGAACCTGCCTTCCTGGTGCATCATGGGGACGTCGACTTTCAAACCCGCCTTGACATGGAACGGCATCGTCGTCGTGTCCTTCGAGTTGAACTGGGTTTTCCACTTCCCTTTGAAATAGATGGCATTGGTCAGGACAAGCCTTGTGAGCACGGAGAGGTCATCGGGTTGGATGAGGTCCTTTATCTTCTCGCCGGTCCTTGCTTCCACCCATTTGTTGATCGTCTGCCTCGCCTGCTCGCGGTTTTCGTCGACCGTATAGTCAACCTCGTTGAAGCCTGCACGGTACCACTTGTTGGTCACGTCCAGGAAAGCCGGCAAGAAAGGGTAACCAACTTGCCCCCACAGAGAATTGGCCACCGAGAGCTGATACTCTCGGCCGCTTGTCCCGTCTGCGTTGAACGTTCCAGTGAGCCCCGAGAAGGCGGGATGAAGCTTGTCGTGATCCAATGTGAAATGCAGCACTCGAGCCATTTGCTCCGCTGTTTCCCCGCGCGCGCCTGCGTAGGTCATTGCCAGCGCGGACGAGATGCTGTACGGCGAGAAGAAAAGGTTGCCATCTTCCCTCGCCAGCTGTGAGTAAAGATCAAAGGTAAAGCAATTGTTCCCGGCGACGATCGAGTCCACATCCCTGCTGTCCATCGCCGACACCCCACCGCAGAAAGCGGACAGCACCCCTACGGTGCACATCAACATGGCGCCGACCACAAATGACCAGAGCCGCCATTTCATACTCCCCTTACCTCCTTCTCTCGTTCTCGCGACTCGAGAGCACCTACGCCGGTCAGCGTCCCGGTTGAGATCGCCATAGACTCGGTTCTGATGACTGGCGCGATGCAAACACGATGCCGGACCAACATGCCAGACATGGCCCTTCATCGATTCGACACCTCACTGCATGCCTCCTTGTGTGAGTTGTGGCGATGTGGAGGCCGTTCACCGTGCTTTGTCGAAATGTAGCCAATGTGACAGGAATTTCACGATCGATGTCGAATGGAGTATTGTTCGCGAAGGGCACAACGTCGGATACAGCAAGGCCCCCGGGGCCTTGACATGGAGCAAGGAGTCGGGACAAGTTGTCGCCGCAGCTGGTCGTCGCGAGTGAGCAGATGAATCTCAAGATGCTTGGCCCTATACCCCATGAGGTATATGCATGTGGTACTGGCCACCCTGCGCGAGTG
>JANLFY010000029.1 GCA_024653485.1 Bacillota bacterium
GGGGTGACATTTTCTCAGACCGCTTACAGGGTGACATTATCACAGGCCGACGACATCCCGGTCGGCGTCGGCTTTACAACGCACCGCATGCATGTTAGAATACGGTAGGCCGAAGGCCTCGAAGGACGCTGCCTCGGCAGTCGCCGGACCGGCGCCTACCGAGGTATTGTTTTTGCGCGTCGCGCCTGAAGGTCACTGGGACAGCCAGAGACCGCACTCTAGCTGCGGCGCGAGAGCTTCGACGCGAGCAGGGCTCCTCCTCAACGTGAGGGACTGCGCAGCTCGTGGCGGCGATCACCCCAGCGTTCCTTGGGCAGCTGTCGGCGGCGTCGGGTTGGCGGCGCGTCACGCGTTTCAGGGCGTGGTCGTGAACGTGACGGCCACAAAAGGCGAATCAGGAGGAGGGAGGCTGCCATCTGCCAGGGTATGTGAAACCCCGTGGCTTCTGGGCAGCGAATATGGTGAAGGCAGCGGTGGAGAGAATAGAGGGGAACTTCGCTCATCTGAGTATCGAAGTGGACGAGGCTCACGTCAACCGTGCCCTCGACGAGAGCTACCGGAGGCTTGTTCAGCGGGTGACGGTGCCGGGCTTCCGCAAGGGAAAGGTTCCGCGCCCCATCCTCGAAATGAGGTTGGGCAAAGGGGCGCTTTACGAAGATGCGCTGAAGAGCCTTGTCCCCAGGGTGTACATGGAGGCCGTCAAGGAGACGGGCATCGATCCCGTAGATGAGCCGGACTTTGACATCGAGCAGATCGAGGAGGGCAAACCGCTCAGATTCAAGGCGAAGGTGCTTGTCAGACCCGAAGTCAAGCTGCCGGACTTGCGCGCGATCAGGGTGGAGAAGGCCTCGGCAGAGGTGAGCGACGACGAAGTGAACCGTTATGTTGAGGTGCTTCGAAGGAATCGCGCCACGGCCGAACCTGCCGACCACGACGCAGTTCAGGCCGGGGATCTCGTCACGATAGACCTCGAGCTGACTTCCGACGGCAGACGCCTCGATGTAAGAGGCGGCGGCAAGGACCTCGTCGTAGAGGCCGCTGCGAAGCAGGATCTACCAGGACTGGGCGAGGGGCTGACCGGGCTCAAGCCGGGCGAGGAGAAGACCATCGAGACCACCGTGCCGCCGACGTATCCAGAGAAGGAGCTTGTTGGAAAGCCGGCTCTTGCGCGCGTGACGGTGAAGGGAATCCGTGTGAGGAAGCTGCCAGAAGTGAACGACGAGTTCGCGAAGGCCGTAGGCGGGTTCGACAGCGTGGAAGCGATGAAGCGTGACATCCGCGAGCGTTTGGAGAAATCGGCACAAAGTCGGGCGGAGGCGGAATACAGGAAAGCGGTAGTGGATAGGATCACGCAGGAGGCCGAAGTGGACGTGCCCGAACGTCTCGTGGACCGGCAAGTGGACTTCATGGTCCGCGACTTGGCGGAAAGCCTCGCGCAGCAGGGGATGACGCTAAGAGGGTACCTGGAAGCCTGCGGCATGGACGAGGAAACGTTGAGGAAGAGCTACAGGGACGATGCCAAGGCGCTGGTAAAGTCGGAATTGGTGCTCGATGCCATAAGCAAGGCGGAAGGATTCGTCGCTACTCCCGACGAAGTAGACTCCCGGATCGCCCAGATAGCTTTGAGGCAGGGCAGCAAGGCGGACGAGGTCCGGGAACTCTTGACGAAGACAGGACGTATTCACAGTGTAGAAGAGGCGATAGTCAGGGACAAGACAATAGACTACCTGGTTGGGCTCGCAAGAGGAGAGTGAGTCTCGCCGGGTCAGCATATAATCACCATGCAAGGGAGGAGGAGTCGGTCGTGAACCTGGTTCCGATCGTAGTGGAGCAGACAAACCGCGGGGAACGGGCTTACGATATATACTCAAGGCTTCTCAAGGATAGAATCATATTCATAGGCGGCCCGATAGACGATGACGTCGCGAACCTGGTCATAGCACAGATGTTGTTCCTCCAAGGCGAGGATCCCGAGAAGGACATCAACCTTTACATCAACAGCCCCGGCGGTGTCGTGACGTCAGGGCTCGCCATTTACGACACCATGCAATATATCAAGCCCGATGTGGCCACCACGTGCATAGGCATGGCCGCCAGCATGGGGGCGCTTCTCCTGGCGGCAGGCACAAAGGGGAAGAGGTATGCCCTCCCCTACTCGAGGGTGATGATCCATCAGCCTCTCGGAGGCGCTCAGGGGCAGGCCACGGACATCGAGATACAGGCGAGGGAGATCGTTAAACTGCGCGAGGTGACCCAACAGATTCTGGCAAGGCACACGGGACAGCCCATGGAGAAGATAGCAGCGGATACTGACAGGAATTTCTTCATGTCGGCTGAGGAGGCGAAGGCTTACGGGATCGTAGACGAGATCTTCAGGACCAAGAAGAAGTAGGGGGTGGTAGGGTGTTCAAATTCGGCGATGAGAAAGGCCAGCTCAAGTGCTCGTTTTGCGGTAAGGCACAGGACCAGGTCAAGAAGCTCATAGCTGGGCCCGGAGTCTACATTTGCGACGAGTGCATCGAGCTCTGCAACGAGATCATCGAAGAAGAGCTTGGCGAAGAAGCAGATGTCGAATTGGGTAACATCCCGAAACCCAAGGAAATCAAGGAGATCCTGGATCAGTACGTCATAAGCCAGGAAGACGCGAAGAAGACCCTTGCGGTGGCGGTGTACAACCATTACAAACGGATAGGCGCGAACACGCGTGTGGACGACGTGGAGCTGCAGAAGAGCAACATCTTGCTCCTCGGTCCCACGGGAGTCGGGAAGACTCTTCTCGCGCAGACCTTGGCCAAGATCCTGAATGTCCCCTTCGCCATTTCCGACGCCACTTCGCTCACGGAGGCTGGTTACGTTGGCGAGGACGTCGAGAACATTCTGCTGCGACTCATCCAGGCGGCGGACTACGACATCGAAAAGGCAGAGAAGGGCATCGTCTACATCGACGAGGTCGACAAGATAGCGCGGAAGTCGGAGAACCCATCCATCACGAGGGACGTGTCCGGTGAAGGCGTGCAGCAGGCCCTCCTGAAGATCCTCGAGGGCACGGTCGCAAGTGTGCCTCCACAAGGCGGGCGGAAGCATCCGCACCAGGAGTTCATCCAGATAGACACGACGAACATCCTCTTCATTTGCGGAGGCGCTTTCGACGGACTGGAGAAGATCATTCAGAACCGGATCGGGAAGAAGACGCTCGGCTTCGGAGCGGAGCTGCGACCCAAGATCGACTCAAGCATCGGGGACATACTGAGGCAGGTCATGCCAGAAGACCTTCTCAAGTTCGGGCTCATTCCCGAGTTCATTGGAAGATTGCCTGTCGTGGTTCCACTCGATGCTTTGGACGAGCAGGCTCTGGTGCGAATCCTCACGGAACCCAGGAACGCCCTTGCCAAGCAGTATAAGAGGATGTTCGAGCTCGACGGCGTTGAGCTGGAGATCACCGATGAGGCGTTGGCAGCTGTGGCAAAGCAGGCCATAGCGAGGAACACAGGGGCGAGGGGGCTGCGCTCCATTCTGGAAAAGATCATGCTCGACATCATGTACGAGATCCCGTCGCGCGCAGACGTGAAGAAGGTCGTGGTGACGAAGGAAGTCGTGGAGGGGTCGGCGAAGCCAACCTTAGTGTTGCAGGAGCGCAAGGGAGCGAAGAAACGCGAGGAAACGGCATAGTCCGACGGGTGCGCGGGCTTCGTGCAGGCAGCCAGCGAGACTTGGACGGAAAGAGGTCATGGGCAGCCTAAACGGGGTGCTTGCGCTCTCGAGCGGATTCGACCGCGTCTTGATGGGAGGCACATTCGGGGCCTCCCGTCTTGTTTCCTCAGTTGGGCTCTGAGGCCGCCCAGGGACCCCGGTGGCCCAGAGGAGGATTCGCAGCCCTGCGCGGACACGGTCCAGGCTGACGGGAGGGTGAAGCAATGAAGCCTGTGACCCGAGTTCGACAAGGCCTGGGCACACAAAGGGGCTGAAGTGCAGTAATGAC
>JANLFY010000030.1 GCA_024653485.1 Bacillota bacterium
TTCAATCGCCGCACCGCAACCACACCTGGCAGGGGGATTGCCACCATACGCTGTACCTCCCCGACCCCGAAGACCCCGGTCGCAAGCGCCAGGCCTATCCCGAGTTCGACAGTGTCTGGGCACACGAGATGGTATACAAAAATGAAAGGGCCAGCATGATGAGTTTTGGGTCTCCCAAGAGGGGGCGATTCTTCGGGAATGGCATAGATACACGTCCGGTATGGTGATACTTGCATAGGGCGGGAGGCATGCCGTATAATATAGATATGTACATACGGACCACCACCAGAACCAACAAAGACGGTTCAGTCGTGCGGTATCTCCAGCTGGCGCACAATGAGTGGGACTCCGAGGCCGGGCGTTCCCGTGTGCGTGTGCTGTTTAACCTCGGTCGCGAGGAGAAAGTGGACAAAGAGGGGCTTAGGCGCCTGGTGAAGAGCATTTCCCGGTTCCTGAGCCCCGAAGAGGCGGCTCGATCTCAAGTCGAAGGCGTTGACGGTCTCAGGTTCATTTCAAGTAAACCTATGGGCGGGGCATGGTTTTTGGATTGCGTCTGGCGCCAGTTAGGGATCGACCGTGTGCTGGGTAGACTGCTCAAAGCTCGTGAGTTCCAGGCTCCCGTGGAGCGAGCGATATTCGCCATGGTGGCTAACAGGGCTCTTTCGCCGATGAGCAAGTTGGCCATTGAGGACTGGGTGGAAGAAGAAGTCTTGATTCCGGGGCTTACTGAGGTGGCGGCGCACCAGCTGTACAGGGCTATGGACTTCCTTCTGCTGGCGAGCGAGGAGTTGCAGAAGGAGGTCTTTTTCAATGTGGCTGACCTGTTGAACCTGGAGGTTGACCTGCTGTACTTCGATACGACGTCGACGTACTTTGAGGTTGAAGAAGAGGACGAAGAGAAGGACGGACTGAGGCGGCGCGGTCACTCCAAGGATCATAGGCCGGACCTTCCCCAGGCTGTGATAGGGCTTGCGGTGACGAGGACTGGGATTCCGGTGAGATGCTGGGTGTGGCCTGGGAACACGGCGGACATGTCCGTAATCAAGCAGGTGAAGGATGATCTGGTTGGCTGGAGGCTTGGCCGTGTGATAACTGTGGTCGACAGGGGATTTTCCAGCGAGGAGAATCTCCGCTACCTGCAGCGCGCCGGGGGTCACTACATTGCCGGTGAGCGCTTGAGGACGGCTAAGGGAGCAACTGATGTAGTGAGCAGGGCTGGGCGGTACAAGGTAGTGAAGGAGAACATGCAGGTCAAGGAGATCATCATGGGCGACGGTGAGGCGAGGAAGCGTTACATTCTCGTGTATAACCCCGAAGAAGCGGAACGGGACAAGGCCAATCGCGAGCGGGCGTTGTCAAGGATCAGGGAAGAACTGGACCGGATCGGGGAGCTCAACGGCGCTCCTCACACGAAGGCATGCTGCCAGTTGATCGCACACGAGACGTATGGGCGCTACCTGAAGACGGACCGACTTGGGCAACCGAGGATCGACAAGGCGAAGGTGAAAGCGGAGGAGCTTCTTGACGGGAAGTACCTGCTCAGCACCTCTGACGACACTCTCTCGCCTGAAGATGTCGCCCTGGGATACAAGCAACTGCTCGAGGTGGAAGACGCCTTCCGGATGCTGAAGAGCGCGCTTGACATGCGACCTGTCTACCACCGGCTCGAGGAGCGGATACGGGCTCACGTCCTGCTCTGCTGGATGGCGCTCCTGCTGATACGGGTCGCGGAGACGAAGACCGGAAAGCTGTGGAGGTATCAGCGCCGGCATCTGGAGATGATGCACGCGATCGAGTTTGGGAGCAACGCCACACGGGTCATGCAGAGAACGGAAACGACGGCCATCCAGAAGCAATTGTTTGCGGCTGTCGGTATACAAGAACCCCCTCGCATACTGGACTTATACTCTCCCGCCAAGGCCTAACACGTAGATACACGCCCACTTTCTACCATATCCCGCCGATACTTGGCTCCGTTGCTCTTCCGGCACTG
>JANLFY010000031.1 GCA_024653485.1 Bacillota bacterium
CTGAGCGGCGATGGATTCTTGTCGCCTCCCGCGCGGAGGCGTGGGTTGAAACCTCGCAAGGATGTGCCCTCCACCGAGCGCGCGCCGTCGCCTCCCGCGCGGAGGCGTGGGTTGAAACAAAACTGTATCCCCGCCGTCACGAGCACGCCCGGGTCGCCTCCCGCGCGGAGGCGTGGGTTGAAACCGTTATGACAGATGAGCAGGTCACCATTGGGCAGCAGTCGCCTCCCGCGCGGAGGCGTGGGTTGAAACCTGGCCCGTTAGTCAGCTTTCGCCGTCCACCCGCGTCGCCTCCCGCGCGGAGGCGTGGGTTGAAACAATAGAGGCTATGGCGTCCTTGGGAATGTCCGTGCGTCGCCTCCCGCGCGGAGGCGTGGGTTGAAACTGGCACCCAGTGCCTCAAGCGCCCGGAAGCGGCCCGTCGCCTCCCGCGCGGAGGCGTGGGTTGAAACTCCTGCTCGCCATGCGGATCACCTCCCCGCCAGAGTCGCCTCCCGCGCGGAGGCGTGGGTTGAAACGCTTCGGCCTCGGCTTCGGCGGCCAGGGCGTCGGGTCGCCTCCCGCGCGGAGGCGTGGGTTGAAACAAGGAGCTCATGCTGACGTGGTTTGTCCAGTACCGTCGCCTCCCGCGCGGAGGCGTGGGTTGAAACCTCCCTTGTCTAGCGAAGTAAGAATCCACCTCGAAGTCGCCTCCCGCGCGGAGGCGTGGGTTGAAACATGAGGAGTTCTACGGATTTCCACAAGGGACCAGGTCGCCTCCCGCGCGGAGGCGTGGGTTGAAACAGGCGGACATAGCGGCGGAGGTTGATGACAAGACCGTCGCCTCCCGCGCGGAGGCGTGGGTTGAAACATCGGCCCTGCAACCGTGCCTCGCCATGCCCGAGTCGCCTCCCGCGCGGAGGCGTGGGTTGAAACGGTGTATGCCGCCATGACGAGCCGCCACTCGAGACGTCGCCTCCCGCGCGGAGGCGTGGGTTGAAACACCGTGCCGGACGGGTTGCCCCCTGCAAGCAACAGG
>JANLFY010000032.1 GCA_024653485.1 Bacillota bacterium
GAAACCCGCAATCCGAATTGCCCTCCGGAGGTGAGATGCGTCGCCTCCCGCGCGGAGGCGTGGGTTGAAACATACGCCCTCGTGTCGTCGAGGTGGGTCATGCACGTCGCCTCCCGCGCGGAGGCGTGGGTTGAAACACGCCGGCCGCACCTCCTGGCAGACAAGCTCGAGGTCGCCTCCCGCGCGGAGGCGTGGGTTGAAACCCTGCGGGATCACCAAAGCCGAAGCGCATACCGGTCGCCTCCCGCGCGGAGGCGTGGGTTGAAACGGGCACCTCGTCGGCTCATCATCCTCGCTGTCGCGTCGCCTCCCGCGCGGAGGCGTGGGTTGAAACGGCCCTGCCCGCCGTCCCGCAAGGCCGCCGCCTCCGTCGCCTCCCGCGCGGAGGCGTGGGTTGAAACTCGGCGAGACCTGGTTCAGGGCGCCGGCCAAGCTCGTCGCCTCCCGCGCGGAGGCGTGGGTTGAAACCTCTCCTGGTCCGTCATGCTGGCGGTGAAAGCGTCGTCGCCTCCCGCGCGGAGGCGTGGGTTGAAACAAGAAACGGAACTACGACCACCCGTCGGACGAACCGTCGCCTCCCGCGCGGAGGCGTGGGTTGAAACGCCGCGGAGTTCGGGCTGACGCCGTCGAGCCGGTCGCGTCGCCTCCCGCGCGGAGGCGTGGGTTGAAACTCTGGCGGGCGCGAGTGCTCGTGCCGGGGCGCGCGTCGCCTCCCGCGCGGAGGCGTGGGTTGAAACGAGGTACGCCTGTTCGACGCGGGCCTCGTCCCAGAGTCGCCTCCCGCGCGGAGGCGTGGGTTGAAACTACTACCTGCGGAATATCGATGGACGGCTTATAGTCGCCTCCCGCGCGGAGGCGTGGGTTGAAACAGATGCTAGAGGCGGTGGTAGCCAAGGCGCGGGAGGCGACTCCCTTCGCCTTG
>JANLFY010000033.1 GCA_024653485.1 Bacillota bacterium
AGCCAAGGCGAAGGGAGTCGCCTCCCGCGCGGAGGCGTGGGTTGAAACAGGCGACGTGGGACGCGGACATCGGGGTCACGGAGTCGCCTCCCGCGCGGAGGCGTGGGTTGAAACGTGGCGGCGGAGTCTCTCACGCTGGCGTTAGGGTGTCGCCTCCCGCGCGGAGGCGTGGGTTGAAACCGCGTGGGCAAGAACACGGAAGGCGCAAGCGAGGTGTCGCCTCCCGCGCGGAGGCGTGGGTTGAAACCACTAAGCTTGCGGACAGTGCCGTGACCACTGCTGTCGCCTCCCGCGCGGAGGCGTGGGTTGAAACGTGTCGGCGCGGCAGAGCACGCTATGGAGCACCGAGTCGCCTCCCGCGCGGAGGCGTGGGTTGAAACCCTGACGAGCCTCCACCCGCCGGCCGGCGCCGACGTCGCCTCCCGCGCGGAGGCGTGGGTTGAAACTCCCGCAGGATGTCCGCCCATGCCGCCGGGCTTATGTCGCCTCCCGCGCGGAGGCGTGGGTTGAAACTCGATGTCCCGGATGACCACGGCGCCGTTGGCGACGTCGCCTCCCGCGCGGAGGCGTGGGTTGAAACGTTGACCACGAGCCCACGTCCACAGCATTGCCAGGTCGCCTCCCGCGCGGAGGCGTGGGTTGAAACTGGTAATGAGATCGTCTTTGAGGCGAATCGGCTCCAGTCGCCTCCCGCGCGGAGGCGTGGGTTGAAACCTCGGTGATTGCGCCGAGGCCCGCGCCGAATCCGCGTCGCCTCCCGCGCGGAGGCGTGGGTTGAAACCACGTCACGTCCACACGCCGCACGTCGGCCCGGAGTCGCCTCCCGCGCGGAGGCGTGGGTTGAAACACGTTGCAAATGTAAGCCGTACCCGATGTAGGAAGTCGCCTCCCGCGCGGAGGCGTG
>JANLFY010000034.1 GCA_024653485.1 Bacillota bacterium
GTGGTCGCCTCCCGCGCGGAGGCGTGGGTTGAAACTCGATCGCAAGCCGGAGCTTGCTGCACGCCGCGATGTCGCCTCCCGCGCGGAGGCGTGGGTTGAAACGTGCCATTAGTTGCGCCCCCCACTAATCACATCCGTCGCCTCCCGCGCGGAGGCGTGGGTTGAAACGTAGAGAGTACGCCTGTCTCCATCTACGACCCCGGTCGCCTCCCGCGCGGAGGCGTGGGTTGAAACGCGCTACGGGCGAGCAGCCCTTTGATGTGCTCAGGGTCGCCTCCCGCGCGGAGGCGTGGGTTGAAACGCGGCCTGGAACGACGGCAGGCGCGAGGTCGAGAGTCGCCTCCCGCGCGGAGGCGTGGGTTGAAACCTCCTTTCCCCGCAGTCGCCATGCCAACAGTCGCGTCGCCTCCCGCGCGGAGGCGTGGGTTGAAACCCTTGCGGCCCTCCTCCGCGCCTTGGTACAGCGCGTCGCCTCCCGCGCGGAGGCGTGGGTTGAAACGCGATACGTGAACGAAATGGTGGCGGCCATCGCAAGTCGCCTCCCGCGCGGAGGCGTGGGTTGAAACTACCTCAACGCCAAGCACACGCGCAAGAATGACGTCGCCTCCCGCGCGGAGGCGTGGGTTGAAACCTGACGAAGCGAATGAATGTCTGGACGCAACAGGGTCGCCTCCCGCGCGGAGGCGTGGGTTGAAACAGGATGCGGGCCGGGTCGTGGTCATGCCGGCCGCCGTCGCCTCCCGCGCGGAGGCGTGGGTTGAAACACTCGGGCCACAGATGCTTCGATGAGGCGCTCTTGTCGCCTCCCGCGCGGAGGCGTGGGTTGAAACGCGTACATCGCAACCCTGGACGAAGGCGACGACTGGTCGCCTCCCGCGCG
>JANLFY010000035.1 GCA_024653485.1 Bacillota bacterium
CGAACCTCCTTTCGGACATCAAACGCGACAATCCCGTTTCAACCCACGCCTCCGCGCGGGAGGCGACGAGACTGATCCCGTCACCGGGGCGGTTACGATTGTGGTTTCAACCCACGCCTCCGCGCGGGAGGCGACCAGACCTCAGCTCACGAGGTTAATGGGTGAGACCGTTTCAACCCACGCCTCCGCGCGGGAGGCGACCCACGAGAGACTGCGGTTGCCCGGGCATGTGTCGGGTTTCAACCCACGCCTCCGCGCGGGAGGCGACGAAGCGGATACCGTATCGTGGATCGGCTCGGCATGTTTCAACCCACGCCTCCGCGCGGGAGGCGACCCCGAGACAATCGGCTCTGAGACGCCGAAGTATCGGTTTCAACCCACGCCTCCGCGCGGGAGGCGACGCTTCGCAAGCCGGGCGTTTTCCTTCATGCGCAGGTTTCAACCCACGCCTCCGCGCGGGAGGCGACCGGATCACAGCGAGCGGGCGCGTAACCGCCTGGCGTTTCAACCCACGCCTCCGCGCGGGAGGCGACTCTGCGAAGAGAACGTTGTAGGTGGCCTTGCTGTTGTTTCAACCCGCGCCTCCGCGCGGGAGGCGACCCGCAATGCCTATGATGATGGGTTTAAGCCAGGGTGGTTTCAACCCACGCCTCCGCGCGGGAGGCGACCGCAGGTGCGAGCACTTGCAGACGATATCCCGGCAGGTTTCAACCCACGCCTCCGCGCGGGAGGCGACGAGAGACTGAGTGC
>JANLFY010000036.1 GCA_024653485.1 Bacillota bacterium
AAGTGGCGCGTGTGGTATCCCTACGGTTTCAACCCACGCCTCCGCGCGGGAGGCGACGTCATCCGCGACGGCCAGGGGGCGGTTGTCGCGGGTTTCAACCCACGCCTCCGCGCGGGAGGCGACGCCATCTGCGAGAGAGCCGAGGCCCGGGCGCGGGGTTTCAACCCACGCCTCCGCGCGGGAGGCGACGAGGGCGAGCTGCCCGCGGCCCTGCTCATAGCGAGTTTCAACCCACGCCTCCGCGCGGGAGGCGACTCCACGCGGCACCCACGTCACCGTTCCAGAAGTAGTTTCAACCCACGCCTCCGCGCGGGAGGCGACCCCACGTTCACGTTCATGTTGTCACCCCCTTCCGCAGTTTCAACCCACGCCTCCGCGCGGGAGGCGACCTGTCGCGCCGTCTCGCGATGCGTCAGCCCCCAGTTTCAACCCACGCCTCCGCGCGGGAGGCGACTGATAGATCTCCCGCAGTTCCCGCACCCGGTAGGCGTTTCAACCCACGCCTCCGCGCGGGAGGCGACCGGGCTGGGCGAGGACTTCTTCATAACGCCCAAGTTTCAACCCACGCCTCCGCGCGGGAGGCGACTTCGGCAACCGGGTGAGGGTGTTCACGGTGTTCGAGTTTCAACCCACGCCTCCCGCGCGGAGGCGTGGG
>JANLFY010000037.1 GCA_024653485.1 Bacillota bacterium
GGCCGATTCCAAAAGGCTACACAATCTTCGAGCGGCTCGAAGACGCGTTCGGTGACGACGGCATCGCGACGATCATGATCACCGGCAAGGGCGGAAACCTGGGCTCCCTGGGGCCGGCTTCAGGGGCGCGTCGAGCAGGCATGTCAATCGCCAGGCGCGCCCGGAGCCGATTGAGCGGGACCCGGTTTCTGGACCGGACCTGGTTGCTGGACCGGACCCGGCTGAAAGGTGAGGGCATATCTCGGGAGCAGGTCCTCGAAAGGCTGGAGAAGGTGTTCGGGGATGACAAGGTAGGGCGTGCCATAATCTCCACCATGACTGAGTTCCGCTCCAGGGTTCTGCAGGAGCTTCTGCCCAGGCCGCAGTCCGCACGGATCCCGCAGCTGCCGCGGCTCCCACGGCTCTCGCAGCTCCCTGAGAGAGCCAAGACAAGATATCGCGGGGCGGCGCAGCCACGCCTGAGTCGAGGTGAGCCGTACTACAACGCCAAGCAAGACATCGACCTCTTCCAGGGCGACAAGCCAAGGCCTGCTGATGAAGTGGGGCAGCTGGCCCTGAATAGCTTGGATCGGTATGGCACGCAGCGGTTCTTCGCTTTCTTCCACTTCGGTGACCCTGATGCGGCTGGGCACAAGCACGGCGAGAACTCCC
>JANLFY010000038.1 GCA_024653485.1 Bacillota bacterium
GGGTTGAAACACTACCTTATACAGTGCCCATAATGCTTCCATGGCGTCGCCTCCCGCGCGGAGGCGTGGGTTGAAACTGACGGAGCCTGACTTCTGCGAGAAGGCCCTGCCGTCGCCTCCCGCGCGGAGGCGTGGGTTGAAACTCGGAGTATGGCTTTGCGGGGACAACGGATCTCGTCGCCTCCCGCGCGGAGGCGTGGGTTGAAACATCCACATCGCTCTTATGGTAGGAAGAAGGTGAAGTCGCCTCCCGCGCGGAGGCGTGGGTTGAAACTCGCGTGGCAGGCGCGCGCCGGTGCCCCGGAGCCGTCGCCTCCCGCGCGGAGGCGTGGGTTGAAACATCTCCGCGCGGATGCGCCAAGAGGACCCAGGTGTCGCCTCCCGCGCGGAGGCGTGGGTTGAAACCTGGCGTTGAGGGCCGACAGGCGAGGGTGGTTGAGTCGCCTCCCGCGCGGAGGCGTGGGTTGAAACCGAGCGAGGGGAGGTTCCTCAGGGGAGCCGTCAGGTCGCCTCCCGCGCGGAGGCGTGGGTTGAAACTGCCAGCGTTGCCTCGTTTTGGGCAAAATCGCCCAGTCGCCTCCCGCGCG
>JANLFY010000039.1 GCA_024653485.1 Bacillota bacterium
CTGGAGCGAGGTTAGGTCGCCTCCCGCGCGGAGGCGTGGGTTGAAACTCGTGGACGAAGCCTACGAGCGGGGGCTTTGCCGTCGCCTCCCGCGCGGAGGCGTGGGTTGAAACGTCAGCGATGGTGGCAGCGGCGGCCGTGGCTGGAGTCGCCTCCCGCGCGGAGGCGTGGGTTGAAACGGCGATCTCGTCGCCCGCACGATCAAGTTGGTCGCGTCGCCTCCCGCGCGGAGGCGTGGGTTGAAACCTGAGCATGGCGGCGCCCATGCAGGAGTTCGAGCGGTCGCCTCCCGCGCGGAGGCGTGGGTTGAAACTCGGAGCCGGAGGCCTGGAACGATGAATGCGGCAGTCGCCTCCCGCGCGGAGGCGTGGGTTGAAACTGTGTTTACCCGTTTGACTGCGGGGCGGCCGCCCGAGTCGCCTCCCGCGCGGAGGCGTGGGTTGAAACTCGTGCGTATCGAAGCGCTGGTCACGGAGCACTCGGTCGCCTCCCGCGCGGAGGCGTGGGTTGAAACTTCGAGGCGCAGCAGAGCGCGCAGGCGAGCGCCCGTCGCCTCCCGCGCGGA
>JANLFY010000040.1 GCA_024653485.1 Bacillota bacterium
GTTTCAACCCACGCCTCCGCGCGGGAGGCGACGGGACGGCTCGGGCAAGGTGACGGTGCGGTACCAGTTTCAACCCACGCCTCCGCGCGGGAGGCGACCACAGGGACTGGCAGTAGCTGAGAGCGCGTGTTCTGTTTCAACCCACGCCTCCGCGCGGGAGGCGACTTGGGCACGACGGCATAGGTTCCGTTCTTGTTCAGGTTTCAACCCACGCCTCCGCGCGGGAGGCGACTGCCAGGCGATGTAGCCGGCAGAGGGCGTGTTGTGGTTTCAACCCACGCCTCCGCGCGGGAGGCGACTGCCTGCGTAGCTCTCACTTCACCCTGTGCAAGCAAGTTTCAACCCACGCCTCCGCGCGGGAGGCGACCGCCCGGACGGGATTGATGGGCGATATCCTCGGGTTGTTTCAACCCACGCCTCCGCGCGGGAGGCGACGCGCTGGGGCTGACTGCCGTTACGAGGCAAGGCGAGTTTCAACCCACGCCTCCGCGCGGGAGGCGTGGGTTGAAACTTGCTTGCACAGGGTGAAGTGAGAGC
>JANLFY010000041.1 GCA_024653485.1 Bacillota bacterium
ATTGGGCAAGTAGCTCAGACATCTGCTGGCAGCTTGCGTCTTTGTATTTGTTTGGGTCTAGAGCGAGCGCTATGACCGTGTCGCGCACCTCCTGCGGGATAGCATGTTTGGGCTTGCGGCCTCTGTTCTTGTGGGCCAGGAACGCCACCCCTTGCTCCATCACTCCCTTTTTGAGGCGTTTTACCTGGCGTTCACTAAGGTTTAGGAGCCGTGCTGCCTGTGAGATAGACAGTCTGCCAACGACGACTTGTTCGATGACGTATACTCGACGTGCTTCCTCTTGGCTCAAGAAAACGTTCACTCCCATGGTGACATCATTCCAGAGCCAAGCAAGAAGCGCAAGGCGTCCGGTCCGGGGATGTCACCGAAATCCTGCCGCCCACTCCAGCCCCGGGGCTGGAGTGGGCGCTCCGGACCCCTACGGATCCAGAGTGTACTGCCTGGGGGGGGTGACATTTTCTCAGACCGCTTACAGGGTGACATTATCACAGGCCGACGACA